>JABDGS010000077.1 GCA_013285915.1 Bacteroidota bacterium | reverse complement strand
CCCCTGTTTTTAAATCAGGGATATAAACAGTCGCCCCGGCCAGGGGAATATTTGTTTTTGCATCTTTAATAATACCGGTCAGTTCGTTCTGGGCCATCGCCCCGGAGGTAATTAACAGTAACGCACACAAACACGTAACTATCCGCTTCATTCGAAATCGTATTAAATAAGTAAATAAATGCAATAAGCAGCCCTGTATTAAATTACAGCTGCATTTATAAGATTTTAACGGCAAGAAATAATATTAAGCGAAGGTGCGGCGTGGCGGTGGGGTAATTATTTCACCGGCAACTAAACAGATATATGGTTGCATTAAGCCAAAGTGCTTAGTATTAGCATGCCTGAAGAAGCTGCCTGGCAAAGAGGTGCACGTGTAATGTTGCGAAATAATTTTTACGGTTGTTTTTTCTGTATGTACTGTGCAAGCGCTGTTATAGCAACATTCGTCTCCAGCAGTTATAAAAGCATCTATCCTGTTTACAAAGTTTTCTTCTTCTTCATCGGCAACCATATAAACGTATAATGTATCTTTCACAACCTGCCTTTTTATAACATCGTAAAGGCTTTTGTTGTACCAAAGCTCATCCTTTGTTTCAAGCTCGCTGCCAGTGCTGGCCGAAGGGATTTTAACTATTGTTACCGCACCACCAAAATTTTGATCTGCAACCATTTCTTTTACTTCAGCTTCTCTTTGCCAGATGCAAATATTGCAATACAGGCAGTAAAAAAAACTGTTTAGCATCAACAGTGCCAATAAAACGGTAGCTATAACTTTCAAATGCAGTTATTTTGATATTTTACAGTTGCTGGTTTTGCGGGTAAATGTAATTAAAATGGCAATTGAATTTAAATCTACAATATGAATGGCTAGCCAAGCCCCTTAAATTAATAGTTCATCAATTTAATTTTTGTACTATAAATTGCGGATAAATCTTCTTATCGCAAATTTTGTTTTGAAACATCATTCATGAGAAAACTAATAATACTGCTTTGCAGCATTTTAAGCATCGCCATTAGCTTACATGCGCAAAAAAGAGCGAAAATGGCAAATGCCGCACCCGCAAAAGATTCAACGGACTCTATTTTGTTTGCAAAGGTAAAGTTCAGGCTGGTCGGCCCTTTCAGGGGCGGCAGAAGCGCTGCAGTTACAGGCAGCTATAAAAACAAAAACACTTTTTATTTTGGGGCAACCGGCGGAGGTGTTTGGAAGACCATGGACGGTGGCAGCAACTGGAAAAATATAAGCGACAAATATTTTGGCGGCAGCATAGGTGCGGTAGCAGTGGCACCAAGCGATGAAACAGTGTTGTATGCCGGTGAGGGTGAAAACTCTTTGCGCGGCAATGTTTCTGAAGGGCTGGGTGGCCTATGGCGCAGTGATGACGGCGGCAGAACGTGGAAGAACATTGGGCTTAAAGATGGCAGGCATATTATCCGCATTATTATACATCCCAAAAATCCCGATATTGTTTGGGTGGCTGTATTGGGCCACCTGTTTGGCACCAGCGAAGAAAGGGGTGTTTACAAAACAACAGATGGCGGCAAAACCTGGAAAAAGACATTATATGTAAACGACCAAACAGGCTGCTCAGACCTGGTGATGGAGCCCGGTAATACATCAGTTTTTTATGCAGGTATGTGGCATGTTAAACGCACCCCATACAGCATGGAAAGTGGCGGCGAGGGAAGCGGGTTATACAAGAGTACGGATGGTGGCGAAACATGGGTTAACCTTACAGCTAACAAGGGTTTACCCAAAGGCATTTGGGGTATTGTGGATGTTGCCATTGCGCCGGCTAATACTGACAAGGTTTATGCAATGGTAGAAAATGCAAAGGGTGGCTTATACACGAGTACCGACGGCGGAGCTACGTGGGCATTTACAAGCGATAACAGCGATATAAAACAACGGGCATGGTATTTCAACAAGATTTTTGTTGACCCGAAAAATGAAGACCTTTTGTATATTATGAACACCGGTATGATGAAGAGTGCGGATGGAGGAAAAACATTTACAGGAATTAATACTCCTCATGGCGACCACCATGATCTTTGGATTGACCCTGAGGATGGCAACCGGATGATTGTTGCCGATGATGGCGGCGCACAAATAAGCTTTGATGCAGGCGCCAACTGGAGTTCGCTAAACAACCAACCTACGGCGCAGATTTACCGTGTAACTACCGACAATGCTTTCCCCTACCGGATTTTGGGTGCACAACAGGATAATACTACTGTAAGAATTAAGAGCCGCACCTATGGCGACGCCATTACAGACGCGGACTGGAGCCCGACAGCGGGTTTTGAAAGCGGTTATGTTGTGGCCGACCCAGCTAACCCTGACATTGTGTATGGAGGTAACTATGATGGCTTTTTAGGAAGACTAAACCACAAAACGGGTGAGAACAGGGTGATAAATGTTTGGCCAGACAACACGACTGGCGGGGGCGCCATTGTACAGAAATATCGCTTTCAGTGGAATTACCCCATCTTCTTCTCGCCGCATAACCCTAAAAGATTATATGCTGCGGGTAACCATTTATTTGTAACTGAAAATGAAGGGCAAAGCTGGGAAATGATAAGCCCTGACCTGACGACAAATGATACTATAAAAGAAGCTCCGAGTGGCGGCCCCATTACAAAAGACAATACCAGCGTTGAATATTATTGCACAATATTTACAGCAACAGAATCCCCGCTGGAAAAAGACCTGCTTTGGGCCGGCAGCGATGATGGGCTGATAAACCTAAGCCGCGATGGTGGAAAAAACTGGGAGAACGTAACACCTCCACAGGCAGGAAAATTTATGATGTGGAACTGCGTTGAGACAGATCCTTTTAAAAAGGGTGCTGCCTATTTTGTTGGTACAAAATATAAGCTTGACGATTTTAAGCCCTATATTTTTAAAACAGAAGATTATGGTAAAACATGGAAACAAATTACTAATGGTATAGACAGCATGCACTTTACCCGTACCCTGCGGGCCGACCATAAAAAGCCGGGGCTTTTATATGCGGGTACTGAATATGGCATGTATATAAGCTATGATGATGGTGACAACTGGAAAAAATTTCAGCTTAACCTGCCGCCGGTGCCAGTAACTGACCTTACTATTAAAAACAACGACTTGATAGTAGCTACGCAAGGCCGCGCTTTTTGGATTTTGGATGATCTTAGTTTAATTCAGCAAAGGTCTTCTGACATCTTTACAAAAAACCTGCATGTGTTTGATGTGAACGATGCATTCCGTATGGATGGCAACAGTAACCCTGAGGTACACAATGCCGGTACAAACCCAGCAAACGGCGTTGTATTCAATTATTTTTTGAAAGAGGCCCCGGATTCAGCTGATATCACCATCCGTATTTTTGACAAACAGCACCAGCTTATTAAAACGTTTAACAAGACGGCTAAAGAGAAGGCAGACAAACCTGTTTTTGCCAAAGGCATGAACCGTTTTGTATGGGACATGCAATACCCACCTGCCGAAAAAATTGAAGGTATGATCTTGTGGAATGGCTCTCCTGACGGGCCTAAGGCCGCTCCAGGAAAATATAGCGCCCGTTTTATATTTGGTAAAGATTCCGCAGATGTACCTTTTACAATAACAGGCGACCCTAATTATGCTGTAAGCGAAGCCGGTTACGATAAGCAGGTTGGTTTTATGCTGCAGGTAAGAGATAAATTCTCTGCTATACAAAAGGCTATTGAAAATATAAGAAGCATGCGCGGGCAGATAGACGCTGTTGTCGCGAAAGCAGATTCTGTGGCTGCCAAAAGTTTAAAGCCATTGGGTGACAGCATCAATAAACAGCTAACAGCTATTGAAGAAGCGCTGGACCAAACAAAAGCGAAAAGCGGCGAAGATGTGCTTAATTATCCCATCCGCCTGAATGACCGTGTTGCCGCGGTATATAACGTGGCTTCTGCCGGGTATGGGGCACCCTCACAGCAGGTACAGGAAGCCTTTGCCAATTTAAGCACACTGGCTGATGTGCAGCTAAATAAACTAAAAGCAGTGATGGCTAACGAGGTTCAGGCGTTTAATAAAATGATATATGAAAAACAGGTACCAGTAGTAGGTATAAAAGAGTGATCTGAATATGGATGATATAAGTTTTCTTGATGTTTCAGCAGTGCTTGGGTTGTTTGCTGCATCGCTGCTTACGTTGAACATACTGCTGGGCATGCTGCTTGCCACTGCTTATAAACGAACAGCGATCTATAAAAAGTTGCCGGCCAAAATAAAGAAGCTAAGCATTAACGACATACATAACTGGACCGCGTATGTGGCATTGTCGCTGGTGGTGTTACATATCGTATTTTTATTGCTAAATACAGCCACGAAGTTTAGGATAGTTGATGCTCTGTTTCCCATTAATGCGCCACATCAAAAGCTAGAGGTAGCCCTCGGCACCGTTGCACTGTATGCGCTTATCACCGCCATCATCACCACGCAAAAACCTATCCGGAAAAAAATGGGGTTCAGGCTTTGGAAAAATATACACCTTATCTCCTATGGCACTGCATTGCTGTTTGTTATACATGGTATACTTCTTGACCCTGAATTAAAGGACCGCCCTGTTGACTGGCTTGATGGCGAAAAACTTGTTCCGGAGTTTTGCGGCATCATCCTGATAGTAGCCGTTATTGTACGCTGGAGGTATCATGTAAAAGTAAAGAAATAATGCTTTACAGATAGATACCGTGTTAGACTAAACAATAACATCTGAACTTATTCAATTGTCGCATATTTCGGCATTGAACGCCTGTTGGCAGGCCTTATTCGACCTACCGATTCGCCTGTTTTTCCACAACCATTCCGCTAATATTTCCGTTTTTTTTAGTTACAAAAAAGGTGAACACAAAGTGCAACACATTTGAGCAGAATTAACAGGAAATAACGGGTATTACCAGCATGAAAAAAGCCGCTCAAATCGTTGAGATTGAGCGGCTAAGTAAACACTTGACTTAAAAGCTGAGTGTTTTAGCTTTAAGGTTATGTTGCCCGATTAGGGCAACAACCTTAGTTGATTTTCAATGATTTATTAAGCAAGTGCAACACAAAGTGCAACACAGTTCAATCTCAAATTTCAAGTGTTCAACCTGTTGATTATCAGCGGTAAAATTACCCAATTTTTTGTTTGGTTTTGTTTTTTCAGGAACCTTTTTTTATTTTTTCCCAACTCATTGGGTTCTATGCGATTGAATAAAAATTTTAGCCATCCATCACAAAAAAAGGGGATTTGATTATTGGCAGTTCTTTGTGGCGGGCATCGCACTCCTGACGGCCGGTATTCAAACGCTCAGGATCGTTCGGGCCAATCCGGCTAAGGTGTTGAAGAGTGAGAAGATGCATTTTATTGTGAGCGGTTTGGTACTCCCGGGTACGGAGTAGCGGCAGGTTCGCGTGACGGTTTATATGTGTAAAATGCCCCGTTTGGTTAAGGGCGGCCCTTTGTCCACGGATGCGGTGTGTTCAGCCTGCTGTTCTTTCAACGCAATCATAGCAACCCCCATACAATAAAATAATTTTACTTTTCTTCTTCGGGTTGTAGGATGGTTCATATAGAATAAAACCAAAAGCCTGCAGGTCATGCAGGCAGCGGTGCAGCGTGCTCTCCGCGATCTTCGCCTGTTGCAATAGCATGCTGCGAGCCACATTTTCACCCTGCAATGCAAGAGCAGCGTACAAACTGATATGGCTGGGTTTCACCCGCCGGTCTTTTTTTACCGCATCTATAAAATCCTGCAACCCATCTTTCATATACTCTTTATTCAAACCATACTTCACTTGGCACCCTTGGATCGGCAGAAGACATGTAACGGATGTATCCGTAGGATGCCAATTCATTGATGGTCGCATTATAGGTATGTCGCGATTTGATCCGGGCGGCCTGCATTAATTCATTACGCCTCACTTTCACCGGGTTGGCAAAAGCTTTCAACTGCCATTCATTTAAAATTACCAGGTATAAACTTATATGCACGGGCTTTATCCGCGCGTCTTCTGCCACCAATGCAAAAAAGCCCGCCAACAACGCCTGCATACTTCCAACGGTATTCATCAGTGCAGGCTTAGACTTTTTGACTTGTGCTGTTTTCTTTTCGGCAACAGGTCATTCTTCCGCTCCTTCTTGAGCAGCAATCCTTTCTTTTCCTGTTTGCTCACCACCCTTAACACATTATCTATCCGCAGCGGCTGTTCTACTTTTTTCGCCTGTTCTCTTACAACTGCAGGTGCCTTAAACAGCACGGACTTTTCTGTGTCGACAAGTGTTGGCTTCGCCCACGATGCAAAGGCCTTCAATACCCTTCCCGCTACCATACTGACCCTTTCCGCTTGGCGCGCGAACCAGTTCGGGTGCAAATGCTTTTCCATGATCTTTATCTCTGCACGCAGCACCCCCAGCAGCAGGCTTCTTTCTCCCCCGCTTTGCTGTCGGTTCAGCCCACGCAGGTGATCCAATTTCAGCTTCATAAATTCCAGGCTCTTCATCGCCGAGGGCGTAAAATAATCGCGCAGCTTTTGCTCGCGTTCTTTCCATTCCTGCAGGCCGCGTACGATGGCTGCATCCTTATCTTCGTTCATGATTTTTGTTTTGTTTTTTTAGTTGCTTTGCGCGCCTTTGGCGCAATACCAGGTACAGTGGGCGCTTCGCGCTTGCGGGCCTGCTTTTCCATCCACCGGCTTTGCAGGAACCTGAAAGCCTCGTCAACACTGATAGGCGTGCTTCCTTCTATCACATAAAAACGTTGCGAAATTTCATATTGCAAACGCAAAGAAGCAATGCCGCCGATACTGTTTTCTAATAGTGATCCCGACCAATATTTAAACAATAATAAGTTTGCGATTTGCGGGTCAATCACTTTTAAATCATGCATGATGGCTTCAATATCATCAAAGTCAACCGTCCAATCAACGACTTTCATACGCGTATCTAATGATGCCGCAACAGCGTCATCAAACACAATTTCTTTGCGGTAGCAGGCATCATAATACAAACATTTATACATGCCTGCTTCTTCTTTAAAGAACAAATGAAACGTACAGCTATCCCCTGCTCTGTCAAGCTTGTGAAGTACCTCAAAATGCGAAGGAAGGAAACAGGCCTTCGCACGCAGCGCGTGCTCCAGCCCGTTTTCAAACCCCATCGTCTGCAACAATTTCACTACCGGTGCAATATTATTTCCTGCCATACAAAATGTGTTTAAGCCACTTTCATTTTCCTGCCTTCACCTTCTTTTTGCTTCTTATCAATCAACCCATTGCCTTGTTTATTTTTTGGCAACAGGTCAGATTTTGAAACCGCTTTTTCATTTTTTACTTCAGGCTTTTCTTCCTTAACCTGCTGCTGCCCTACTTCAGTTTTTTTTTCTTCTCCAGGTGAAGCGATATTGGCCTTGCCTTCCCAGGGTGCCTCAGGCCCGGCAACTAAATTTTTATCTTTCGCTTGCCCTTGGGTAGTATCCTGTTGCACACTATTTGTTTGTTCTTTCTTTTGTCCCTGCGCTTCGCCCTGGTCCTTCTTAGTGTTCTGGCTATATGTTTCCTTCTTTGCTATTTTCATATCGGCGTCATACACAGTAATGGCTTTGAACTGCGGGTCTGCAGCCAGATACATTTTCTTGTCATTGCCGTCGATAGTAAACCCGGCCTGTGCGATATTGCCTTTTTTTAATGAGCTTACAAGGTCATGCATGGCAGAAGGATCCATCTTCCGCAAGGGCAACTTCGCCAGGGATTCTTCCAACCGGAAGCCGTAGTTTTCACTAAAGGGTTTCTGAATAAAATTCCCGTTGTCATCGCGAAGCTTCATATCCAGCTTTATCCAGGCTTTGTACGTGGGCGCCTTTTCCCAATTCTCCGGCAACCCCCTTTGCTCACGTGGCAGCTTCATTTCTGCTTTGTATTGCAGGGCTTCTTCCGGTGAAAGCTTGCGCGTCAGTTCTTTCTCCACTGAACGGCCATTCAAAAGATTGTACGCTTCTTTAAGGGTGATGCTCTGGCCCTGGTTGATGTAAAAAGTATTGTTTACATCTTTGGCGCCTTCTTTCTTCATTGTTACGTCATAGCTGTTGAAGAAATACATATCCGATTCCTTCGATTTTTTAAAGTTCAGCGTTGACTCCACGTTGTCTTTTCCAAACGTGTGCGAATGCTGTAGTTTAAATTCTTCATTGCCTGCTTTTATTTCTTTCACCAGCGCACCATGCAGGTCTTCACCAAAACCTGCAAACTTGATCTGGTTATGCAGGAAATCCACATTTTCGTTGTTCATAACATTTGTTTTTTGTTGATTAATAACGATCGCCCCATTTGGGGTTACTTTTAATTCAATATTTGCAGGCACGAGGTCATCACCCTGCTTAACTAATTCTTCCATCGCCTCCATCACTGACCCGATGGGTGCCTGTTTGAATCCACCTGCAAAAGCAGGATATTGTTTTTGGAAGCCCGCCATCTCAGGCTGTGTAGCGAAACATAATACTGTGGCGGTGGTAACGCCTGTTTTATCATCATTATACAGCATCCACTCCATACCGCGCTCACGCTCGTAGCCGAGATAATAAAACACCTGAAGGCTGTCCCTTTCTTCAATATGCATCGCCCAATATTTCTGCCCTGATCAAATGCCTGTCCTTCACCTGCAGGCTCACATCCCTGCCGCCATTTTTTTCCGTTATATTAATGAATAAATATTTGTTATCAGGCAGGGTAAACTTCGGCAGGGCAATAATGATGTCCTGCTTTGTTTGGGCTAAGATGCTTTCTTGTGAACCGGTAGTTTGCACTGGCTGGAGTGGTTGTTCCTGTGTGGCCGTGCGCTTGCCTCTCTGCTTGTCTTTGATAATAAACTGCAGCGCATCTATATCATAGCTGACATTGGAAAGGTTGTTAACTTCCAGTTGAAAATATAACACGTCATTTTGCACATACAGGCCCTTTAACAGCAGATGGATTTCATCGTGCTTGTCAGCTAAACCAAAGAAACTTCGCTTCTTTTTCGCAATGGTTCCAATAGCTGCCTGTATTTTTTCTTCGTTGTTATTTGTTTTCACAAAAGGTTTATATTTTTCTTTTTGCAATACAATGTTTAGCTGTTTAGGCATTGCAGAATACTGAACATTAAAAGAATACAAAGAGCCATCCGAAGTAATGACACTCAAGTTTGTTTCAGTAAAAGAATCTATGGCCGCCTTTAACTCGAGCACATTGGATGCTTCACTTACCTGTTGCGCCAGCACGTCCTTGCTGCCGTGGTCAACGTGTGCAATGCTAAAAGGGAATACCAGGTTGGTGGTTTTATTGGTGGCCACTTCAATGGTGCGTGGATGGATAAAACTTGTTTTGACCTGGGCAAAACTGTGCACCGCCAAAAATAAAATGGATAAACTTAAAAGCTTTTTCATTGGTTTAATTTGTCTGTGTTAATAATAATTGATACCCGGCACGGACAGTGACCTTAACAAGCCTCACCTTCTTACCGATGAGCGATTTAGCTGCCTGTATGCCCGCGCTGGCGGCCTGCGCGCCAATGGATGGGTCGAGCGTTGTCAAGCCAACACCATTCATGCCTTCACCCGCTGATTGCTTGGCCACATCGCGGCTTATAGAGCCTGGCACATAGATACCCGCCAGCCCGTCCATGTCATAAGCTTCCAGTGAAACAGGAATGATATTACTGCCCGCGCGTATGGATGAAATGGTGACCTTGAGGCGTTCATTGCTTAACGCCACAGTACCATATATAAAATTGTTTTTTGCCACAACTTTGCCTTTGATAAAAATGTCCTGCTGTAACAACAGTTTGATCGTAGCGCTGGTGACCAGCGTCTGGTTTTCGGCCACCTCCGCCTTGATAGTATTGCTATTTTTGATATCAATCGCCTCATTCGTCCCGTAGAAGCCCGCCTGGGGCGGGTTTACCATCGCTGGCTGTATAACTGCAGTATCAACATTTTTCTTTCGCGTGGTGTCCTTCACAGCATTGGGATGTTGTATGGCAATGATCTTATCCATCATATTGCTAAGCCTTTGCATTTCGGTGTCATCATCATTTTGTTCCTTCATGTTGTGCATCAGCTGTTCAAGCCGGTTGACATCAGTATTGTTATTGACCGGCTGGACGGAAACTGGGTTTGTTTCAGGAGGCTGTTGCTGCTGATGGATCACCGTATTTAATTCTGCCAGCTTCTGGTACACCTTTTCTTCATTGGGGTCGGTATATTTGGACAGGTTGCTTAAAGAAGGCACACTGTCTTTACTGAATGATTTCTTAAAAAAGAAAGGGTCGTTTTTTTGCTGCTCACGCAGCTTTGCTGAATCCTGTTGCACTTCATCGTAAAAACTCATTTTCGTAAACCCCTTTTCATCTTTTAAGACTGCTTTGGGCATGGTGGTGTTCAGCCCTGCATCCTTTGTTTGTTCCGCAGCCTTGCCTTTGCCTAAACCCAGCGCCCAAAAGCCGAGGATCAAAAAAGGAATGATTAAAAGCGGCAACACCAGGAGGAATTTTCGCTGCCGCAACTGTGCTGCTGTCAATGGTTTGTTTTCCATACTTCGTTATTTTTGTGATTGGTAATACTGTTCTATCTCTGTAATGCTATCCAGCAGTTTTGGCCTTGCCAGCATAAAACTGTCAAAGGAATGTTTGGGCAATAAATACAACTGCTTTTTAAACCCTTCAATACGTTCAAATTCTTTTTTAGAAATAAATGGCATCGCGGGCATTTCTTTCTGCTGCATGATCCGCGGCATATTCACCTGCATTGAAATAACCGCAGCTTTGGTTGTTATTGCTTTTACAACAGCAACAATACTCATGCTTACAAAAAACAGGCAGAATAAAACCAGCAGGAGCTTTTTGCTTTTTAAAGAAAGCCACTCCGATTTTCTTTGCAGCAAATCTGCAATGCGGCGTTTAAAGGACAGGTATTTGCTTTTGATCTTTTGCTTTATCATGGTTTACCTGTTTTGTGTTTTTAAATCTTTGTTCTCTATGGTATTCCAGCGTTCAATTAAAAAACCATGCGGGTTGTTGTCAGAACGCGAAACGTTGCGCAGGTAACCTTCGGAAATTAAATTGCGTGTTACAATACTGGTGGCCCGGATGATTTTTTCTGTCGCATAACAACGGAAATAATAGGGGTAGTCCTGCAGGTCAATCATCGTACTGTCCACGCTGAGTGACTGGCTGATGTTACCGGCAATGATATTGGAGTAATAACCGCTTTCCTTCAAGTTGTCGTACTCCCTTTTGGCAGAAGCATCGGCTAGATACAGGGCCTTCGTTATATTGGATTGTATCACTTTGTCATCCGGGTCCAGTGTAAAAAAATACTGGTGGAACATCTTCACATGATCGCGCGCTTCTACAGGTATATTGTCTTTTCGATCAGCCGAGAATGCTTCCAGTGCTTTCCCATTGGCTAAAATGTATATGCGCGATTGGGCCAATGCAATAGCACTATAACTTTTATATAATGCAAAACCGCAAAGCAACAGGCAAAAAACAATTACCGAAAATGAAAGCGTCTTAATATATTTAAAGGATGTTTCTATATTTTGAAAGTGTCTAAACATTGCCACTGATTTTATCTTTTTGGTAATTGGAACCGCCGCCATCTTTGAAGTAACCTTCAGTAATACTGTTGGAAGCCATGCTCCTGGACATATTCTCATCGCGGTTGCCAAACGCATCTCTCATCATACCTGGCGCTGTTGACGAAGCACGCATAGCAGATTGGGCGGAAGTACTGAACATGCTGGTGGTTTTATAGAGCAGTGTATTACCGCCGCCCGCGTTAACGATGTAGTTCGCCACGGAAGGCACGGTGAAATAACCCACGATACCAATGATCATAAAAATGAGGTAGGCGACATCGGTCGGGCTGAAGAAGGTATCGCCGTATTGCTGTACCTGCTGTATATCCAGCTGGAGCATCATCTGCTGTATCTTCCCGATAATACTGCCGAAGATATTGGCCACAGGCAGCCATAAAAAGATATTGATATAACGCGCCATCCAAACAGTAAGCGTATGCTGGAAACCGTCAAAGACGGCAATACCAAATACCAGCGGGCCGAGTATCGCCAGCACGATCAAATAAAACGTTCGTATGGTGTTGATACAAAGCGCCGCCGCTTCATACAACACATTTAATACTTCGCTCATCCATTGTTTGATCGCATTTTTGAAATTATAACTTGCCTTGGCCATCGCAAATTTGATGTCATTGCCCACACTGGAGAACCATCCTTCATTTTCATCATTAGGGTCATCGGGGTGCGTGTATTTATACCATTTGTCGCGGTCCCCGCTGCCGTCGTCACCGACATACATTTGCCATACATCGGTTTGCTTAATGGCCGAGTCTTTTTCCTGCAGAAGCAGCGCTATCGCCTGGTTGGAGTCCTGCACCATTGCGCCGGTACCGGAAACAGTAGGTTGTAATACGGCATTCATAATCCCGATAACAGTGGGGAACATCAGTACTGCCAGGCCAATCGCGAAAGGCCTGAGCAGCGGGTAAAAATCAATCGGCTCTGCATTGGCGATATGCCGCCAAACCCTTGCCGCAATATACCAGGTGGCGGCAAAGCCGGCGATGCCTCTGCCAACCCCAATCAGCGAACTGCATAAAGGCAGCATCTGTGCATACAACTGGTCCAGTACTCCTTGCAGGCCGCTGATCTCCCCTGCTAAACCGCCGCCCGAATCCTGTGCTGTCGCCAACACTGGCAAAAAGATTACTGCAAGCACGCCAAGCGTGACTTTTAATTTGTGTTTCATAAATGATTTTGTTTTTTGAGCCTACGGTTTTATACCATAAATGTTTTGCATAGTGTTTACATCATTTTGTTCCTTTGCCCGCTGTACCGCCAGCATCGTCGTATGGTTATTGAAATAGCGTAAAAAAGTAAGTTTCTCTTCCATCTCTCCGTATATGCGGTCAATGCTGCTGATCCTTTCCGCATCGCTCATCCTCATCTTGTTGCCCGTGATCACCATGATAAGTTCATTCAGGTTATTCATACTTTGATTGAACAGGTTATTATAAACCCCGCCTAAATAGATCAATTCGTCCGGCAGGAAATGTTTATCCTGTTTATAGAGCGAATAGGATGTTTTATATTCCTGTACAATCGCCAACTGGTCATTGATGATATCCGGTATGCGTTTGTAATTGGCTACTGCGGGGCTGACCAGCAATAACCCGTCGAGGAAGATTTGGTGCAGGCTAAAATTGCCCTGTGAAATATTTTTGATCGTTTCATAACCATTACTAATGACTTCGTAACCTTTATACATATCATTTAAAATATTCTTCAGTTGGGACAGCTTTTGCCAATCCAGCAATAACTGTTGGACCTCTGCTGACTGCGCTTGCGCACAATAAAAGCTGCATCCTATCACACATATCATTATCAGACGCTTCATAAAATTTATTTTGTGTTATACAATTGCTTTGCTACCCCAACGTTGTTTGCCTCATTGGCCCTTTGTTGCGCGAGCAGGAAACCGTTATTGGTAAAGCTTTGCGTGAACGAGTTTTTGTCCTGCATATCCGCGTACAGTTTATTAATCTCTTTGATGCGCTCATCATCGGTCATTTGCAGTTTGTTGTTCGTAATAACATTCATGAGTTCATCAATATCCTGCAGGCCATCAGCAACCAGCTCTGTATACACGTTATTGATGTAACTGATTTCATTGTTGTTGAATTGCAGGCTTTGGCGGTAACTATGGATGGCAGATTTAAAATGTTGTACAATAGATATTTGCAGTGCAATGATCTCCCCTACCTCAGCGGCATTTTTTATAGCAGGGTTGACAGATTTCAAGGAACTGAAATAAGCAGCATGCAAAGTAAATTCCCCGTTTTTGATATCCTGAATGGCATGGATGCCGGTACTCGCAATCTTGTACCCTTTTTCTGCATAACCAATGTAAACTTGCAAGGCAGCAATTTGCTGCAACAAATATTTTTTCTTCGTTTTCTTTTGCCGGAACCATTCATCCCAGGTCTGCGCATGGACAGCTGAAAAGCATATAGCAAAAAGGATTAATAATTTCATTTTTTTCATTGTAGCCCGTATAATTGTTTTACTGTATTCAAATCGTTTTCATCCTTTGACCTTTGCAGGCTCAGCTGGATGTTGTTGTTATTGAACTCCTTTAGATCCGCATAGTTCTGGTCAATCCTGTTCGCGGCACCGTCAATAATCTTCAATCGTTCCGCATCGCTCATCTGGGTCGCAAATGCATTGATGACAAGATAAATCTGGTCCAGGTTTTTTACGCTTTGGTCCAGGATGCCGCTATAGACGTTGTACATATAATCTGTTTCCTCCACTGTAAAATGCTTATCCTGTTTGAAAAGCGCGTATGCCTGTTTATAAGAGTTGACCAGTGCTACCTGTTCAGAAATGATTTGCTTCACCCGCTCATAAAAGGCAATGGCCGATTTGATCTTCCACAATTCTGCATAATAGTTCGCATACAGGTCCTTTTGCTTTTGTACCCAGCCGGTGATGTCGGTCAACTTTAATTGTGACATGGTGTTCTCGATGACCTTCTGCGCGTTTTGCAGCCAAATAGTTTTTGTCTGGATTCGCTGGATTTCAAGGTCAACGGCAACCAATACTTTTTTAATGGCGGCCTGGATAATTTGAAGAATGGGTATTTGTGCCTCAGAACGGTGAGGGGCCACGCTTAACCCAATAGCCAAAACGAACACTGTTATTATTTTTTTCATACCTATTGTATTTTTTGATACTCCGCGGTTCCCAGCAGCAGCTTGTTTTGTTCAAATGTTAATATAGCACCCGTCTTAGTATCTTGGTATTGGTTATTAGCCGATGGCGCAAGCACCGAATGCTGTATTTTCAATTGTCTGCCCTGCATTTTGCCGTAGGATATTCTTTGGTAGCCCGTATGCCGTTCCAATACAAACTGGCCGTTGTTCCCCGCCGTTATAAACACGGTGTCTTCGCCAACCGAGTAATCGCTTTCGACGTGCTTTACGTATGTGCCTGTGATGGAACCGGCTTGCGAACAGCCGGCGAAAAGCAATAAAAGAAGGATGTTTTTCATATACTTATTTTTTGTTGCGTAATTCAGCGGCCAGGATCTTAATTCCTTTCTCTATCGAGCCATACTTTGCCGCATATTCCTGCACCTGTACTTTTTCCTTTTCTTCCGTCGTATAGGCCAGGTATTCTTCCATGGAAACTTCTGTGCGATACACTTTGGACAACACGCCACCCAAAGAGATAAACACTTCCTTGTACTTCTTGGAAGGGTCATTTGCTTTGTTGATGGACAAGACCAAGGCCTTTTCTTTTTCTGTCAGGCCAAGCAATTCCTGGATCTGGTCAAACTTGTTCTGGTACTTGCTTTGATCAAGCAGTATCTTGCAATCACTATTATTGATGATGGCCTGCTTCACAATCGGCGAAGAGATGATATCTTCCACTTCCTGTGTTACCACGATGGCTTCGCCATAAAACTTGCGGACGGTTTTGAATAAATACTTGATATATTCTGCCATCCCTTCCTTTGCTATCGCCTTCCAGGCTTCCTCGATGAGGATCATTTTACGGATGCCTTTCAACTTACGCATCTTGCTGATGAATACTTCCATGATAATAATGGTCACAACAGGGAATAAAATGGGGTGGTCTTTGATATTATCGAGTTCAAATACAATAAACCGCTGGTGCAATAAATCAAGGTTCTCAGAAGCGTTTAACAGGTAATCAAATTCGCCGCCATCGTAATACGGCCGGAGCACGTACAAAAAATTGGCAATATCAAAATCCTTCTCCTTGACCTGGTCAGCCCGCAGTTTTGCTACAAAATCATCCTGCAGGAATTTGAAAAAAGAATTAAAACACCGGAACGGGATATCCGCTTCATAATACAGTTGCAATGCATCGGACAACGCCACATATTCGCTTCGCGTGAAGGTTTCATCATCCTTTTTCCACAGCGCCAGCAGTAATGTTTTAATACTTTCTTTTTTCTCTGTGTCCAGTATGTTGCCCTCTCCAATATAGAAAGGATTGAACCGGATCGGGTCTTTTTCAGAATAAGTGAAATAATAGCCCTCCACCATATCACACAATCCTTTATAACTATGCCCAACATCCACCAGCACCACATGCGTACCCTGTTCATAATAAGAACGCACCATATGGTTGGTAAAAAAGGATTTACCGGAACCGGATGGGCCAAGGATAAATTTATTGCGGTTGGTGATGATCCCCCGGGAAACAGGTTCATCTGATATGTCGACCCTCATCGGCATCCCTGTTAACCGGTCACCCATACGAATCGAAAAACCACTTTCGCTGTTGCGGTAGTTGGTCTCCGTATTTAAGAAACAAACAGCCTGCTCAAGGAAGGTATCAAACGTATCGTTCATGGGGAACTGGCCTTCCATGCCCGGTATCCCTGCATACCATACCTGCGGCGCACCGGTGGTCTCCAATCGTGGTGTGGCATCCATTTGCGCCATGGCCGCAGCCACCAACTGGCCAATGTCCTTCATACGCTCCTTATCATTACTAAAGGCAAGGATATTATAATGTGCCTTTACCGGGTTACGTTGCTCCCCTATCGCCTCATTTAAAAAATCATTCACTGCGTCACGCGCAATTGCATTTTCACGGGAATACACCGACAACGACTGCAGGCGAAGTTTTTTTGCTTCGAGCTGCCTGATAGTTTTTTGCGCATTGTCTACAAAGATGTACTGGTTATAGATATGGTTGCAGGGTAAGAGCAAGCCGAGCACAGACGCAAAACCAACAGAAAACTTTGTGCGGTCAGTAGAGTATTTATCATAGTTGATGCGCGGGCCGCAGTACGATGGCAGATCGTTGACATCTGCCAGCGTATACAACGCGCAATGGTTATCACCTATCATAAACCCATCCTTTAAGGAAATATCTTTCAGGACAATATCTTTGGGATGTACCGCCAGTGTACAATACTGTTCTATTAAACCGGCGCTTACTTTAGTACTGACAATGTCCGCTTCGCGTAATCTTTTAATGGTCACCAGCCCGCAATCGTTAACGATCCTTTGCAATTGCCCGCAGGCATTGAAAAATTCCTGCAATGTTTGTTCATTTAATACAGTGTCAGGAACAATATGTTTTCGCAACAAACCCGAATTGCCCGTAATGATTTTTTTGGCGGAAGCCTTCAGTGTGATGAAAATATTACAATGATGCTGTAAGGCAGGCCGTTCATGAAAGAACCGTTCACTGCTATGCGATAAAAAAGATAGAGGCTTCGCATAATCGGCCGAATACCCCGCTTCAAAGAAACAATCCTGCTGGTGGTACACGGTATTATTGGGGAGCACCTTGATCGCTTTGATCAGTGACTGGTGCAACCCTTCCAGGTCATTATCACTGGATGTAAATTGTTCCCGCGCCTCCAAAGCAAAGGCCAGTGTGACATCGCCGCCCGGTGAAAGGATGCAATCTTTCTCCACGCGCATACCGCCAAGAATATGTTCAATTGTTCTTTCCATGCATAAATATTTTGCGGGACTGTATTTTGATGACCTTTGGAACACCGCGTTCAGCGGCCTTTTTCATAATGCCATGTTCCCCATACTTGTTGCTCAGCTTATAGATGTACATGAACAGGCCCGTTGCCAAACCGATAATGATAATGAGGCATACATACGTATTCACTTTGCATAAATACATAGCAGCATAAATGATTAGTAACCCAACCAGCCCACCACCGAGGTACCAGATATACTGTGCCTTGAGCCCTTTAAATTCCACCGGCTTGTTTATGCCTTTATTGATCTTATATACGCTTGCCATATTTTAACTGTTCATTTTGTTTCTTTTCTAATAGCACGACTTTACCGGTTTCTTTTACAGGAGGCGACAATCCATTGGCTTCCACAGGCGGTTCCACCAGTGTTTGTTTCTTTTGTATGTTTATGGCGATCTCTCTTTCAAGATTGGAAGCCTCTTTTTTAAAAGCCACCAGTTCTATTTCCTTTTCAAATGGCTTGTCCACCAAGGCCGCCATCATGGGGATGTTCTTATTGATATCCTGCAATTCTTTTTCATATTTTTCTTTTAAAGCATCCACGCGGTTGATGGCTTCCAAGAAATACCTTGCTGCTAACTTTGGGTTATCAATATTGGGATGACCCTGCGAGTAGGTATACTTAATCCCTGTTTGCTGGCTTTCCGCGTAGAGGTCATTTTCTGTTTTTGTTTGCAGGTTGCCATCATTAAAAAATGTTTCGCTGTTTTGCCTAACGTACAAGTCAAAACCGTACAGGGTGCCAATTTTTTCCTGTTTATCCATAACCGGGTTCCAGTGTTTATACAGGTCAATGATATGCCTTCCAATCGTTTCTGCATCTGCGCTTGGAATACCTGTTAATTGTATGGGGTTTGCTTTGGCGCCCTCAATGTCAAACCGCAATAAACTTTTATAAGAGCTTTGGTCGGTCGAAAGCTTAGTTATCAATTCAGTAACCTTTGCTTTGTTACGCTCCAGGTATTCAAGTTCAAACTTCGCGCGGTGCACTTCTTTGTAATGCGCCACCTTCAGGCCTTCCATCACCGCCACTTTTTTGTCCAGCTTTGCTTTTTCCAACAGGGTTGTATCACCGGAAAGAATGGCGATGTATTCTGCAAAATTCATCCCGCTTTGTTCATCCATGGCGCCTTCATCGATCATGCGGACGTTGAGCTCGCAGTTCTTCATCTGGCTGATGAAGGTTTGCTTGTTCTTTAACAAATTAAACTTGTAGTTATCCAGTGATTGCTCGACAGCATAGATGAAATTCTTAACGGTGTTGTTATAATATTGCTTCGCCACTAGGTTGCCCTGCCTGGCCCCTCTCCCATTTCTTTGTTCCAGTTCAGCAGGCTTCCAGGGAATATCAAGATGGTGCATGGCAACCACCCGTTGCTGTACGTTTAGCCCGGTACCTGCCTTGTCCGTGCTGCCCAGTAAAATGCGGATATCACCATTATTCATTTTCCGGAACAGTTCCGGTTTCTTAAAATCCGTCCAGTCATGGATGAATGTAATTTCGTGTGCAGGGATATCAAAATCACGTACCAGCTTTTCCTTTAACGCATCATAGACGTTAAAGGCATACTCCTTTGGGGTGCCGATGTCACTGAAAATGATTTGCGTGCCCCGATGTTCGTGGCTCAACTGATACCACTCCGCAACTTTACGGGCACATACATTGACCTTGTTATCAGGATGGTCTTCATATAATCTTTCATCAATCAAGCGCATATCAACGGCCATCTTCTTAGCGTAGTTGGTGGCGATGAGCATTTTGCCTTTCAGTTCATCCGCGCTTAACTGGGCACGGCCTAATAAGGTGCCGTCACCGGTGCTGGCAAACTGCATGAGCTTTTGTATAAATACCTGCTGGTCGGGTGTAGGCTTGATATTCACCAGCACTTCATCCATGGAAGGCTTATCCAGGTTGATGTGCTTCGCCGTTTTGTAATCAGTGATCTCGTTATAGAACAACGCCAGTTCCGGCACTTTAATGAAGTGGCGGAAACGTTCCTTGGCTATGATCTGGTTGGTGACGGAAAATTCAAAGTCCGTTGATTTGCGGGCGAATACGGCAGCCCAGGCATCAAAATTTTCGATCTTTTGGCGCTCCATTTCCTTTGGCCGCAGGTATTTGAAAATAAGGTACATCTCCGTGAGGCTATTGGAAATGGTGGTACCGCTCAGAGCAGTAATGCAGAGGTCGCTATCAAACTTTGTTTGCAGTTCGCGAACAGCGAACAGCATGTTAAGCGCCCTTTGGCTACCCGTTACATTGCCGAGGCCTGCCACGCGGTCATGGCGGGTCGTGAACATCAGGTTCTTGAATTTGTGCCATTCATCAACAAAAAGGTGATCTATCGCCAGTTCTTTAAAACTGATATCCGTATCCTTTTTATTTTCAATCGCATAGTGGATGCCTTTGAGCCTTACCACAAGGTTGTTCTTCCTGATCTCCAGGCCCTTCTGCATGCCCTTGGAAATTTTACCGCCGAGGTCTTCAATTGTTTGCAGGTCCCTTTCCAGGTTATCCAGTTCGGTCGTAAATATTTGCTTTTGTATCTCCAGTGATTGGGGTATTTTCCCAAACTGGTCGTGCGTCAGGATGATGCAGTCCCAATCATTGTTTTTTATTTCATTGTAAATCCTTTTGCGTTTAGCTGGTGTAAAATCATCCTTACCCGGCGACAGCACTTTTGCCTTTGGATAAGCCTTCCGGTAAGTATCTGCAATTTGTGTCACATTACTTTTCAGCGCAATGATCATCGGCTTATGAATCAATCCCAGCCTTTTCATCTCCCGGCTGGCTACGATCATTGTAAGCGTTTTGCCTAAGCCCACTTCGTGGTCGATCAAAGCACCCCTGTCCTGGATAATACGCCAGGCGGAATTCTTTTGGGAAGAATAGAGGTCATCAATCCCCAGTGAATTCTTGTCCAGGCCGGGGAAGCTTAAGTGACTGCCATCATATTGCCGCAGCACATAACAGTTGTATGTATCATTGTATAAGTCCGTTAAATATTGTTTGTCTGAAGGCGACAGTTCCGATAACCATTGCCCGTATTGATCCCGTATAGTTTCAATTTTTTGATGGGACAACTGGATCGCTTCGTTATCAGGTACACGGATGGTTTTGCCGCCGCCAGCATCCACTTCATAGGTAAAATAAGGCGAGGTGTTTTCCAGTGCATGCTCCATCAAAGTATAGCCATACATCATGCGCCCGTTCTTTGGCATAATGGCATATTCAGTATTGACCTTTGCATTGGTGCCGGTGGGCTCCACCTTGAATGTATCTATAGAGTTGAAATAATAAACGTCCACCGGCAATTCAAAAATGTGCGACACAAACCGGTCATAAAAGTCCTTTGGTACCCAGCGTTCGCCAAAATTGAAGTCGAGTAATTCAAAGGGTATTTTCTCAGGCTGAATGGCCTGTATCGCATCATGGCTTTTCTGCAGTTGTACGTTGCCTGGATCGCTTTCCAATGCTTCCTTTGCCAACCGCAGTTTTTGCACAACATTGCCGGATAAATATTGGTCAGTCGTTTCCCATTCGCCACTTGGTGGATTGATATAAATATGCTTATCCAAAACGGCGATAGTTTCCTCTTTCGTCAATCCCGAAGCCACACTAATAAAGGCTATATCAACCCGCCCCTTTTCATTTAACGATACGGCCAAAGCTTCTACCGGGTTATCCGTTGTAAATGCTTCTTTCTTTTGAAATACCGGCCTTTCTAAAATGTCAGCCCTGGTAAATCGCTCCCCCTCTTTACGCTCCAGGGAAGACAACATCATAAATCCAAAAGCGCCATCATTTAAAATCAACCTGCGGTTTTCCGGTTTGTTTAACCAACCATATAAAATAAAAAATTTATAATAAGCTTCATTTAACTGGCCCCTTAAACCCGCATATTCGA
>JABDGS010000076.1 GCA_013285915.1 Bacteroidota bacterium | reverse complement strand
CACCAATAGTGCCAACTTTGGTAACGCTCCAGGTGCCCAAAATTAGTTCGCCACGGCTTTTAGATTTACATGAGAAAATGCACAGACATAAAAGTGCTAAAACGAGGTAATGATTTGTTTTGAAGGTCTTCATTTTTTGAATGATTTAGATTGGGGTAATATTTTAAAGGTAAAGGTTAAATTAAAATGGGTTAAAAAATAGTTTTGGAATGCCACCAAGCCGCGGCATGCCCAAAAAACAAGCGCCACCTTTTACAGTGGCGCTTGCTATCTTCATATTTGGTTCTTCGTTCGGGTGTCACGTACAACTTTCGGACTTACGGTCTTTCCGTCTTCCGGACTTCTAACTACTTCTGCGTCGCATGCTCCATTGGGTTTATACCCTGGCTTTGGCCGCGTGCAGCCTGGCGCGCTTTAAACATGCCTAATTTGCCCGGTTCATCCATTTTTGGCCAGCTGTTATTGGCTTCATTAATATCAGCGGTTTCCCTCATGGGGTCTAATAACACGCTTGCCACCTGCTTGTCCTTCAAAAATACTTTTGTTATGTGCACTTCGTTCTTGCGCCAAATTTGGGCCGGTATGCGGTCAATTTCTTTGGTGCCATCAGTAAAAGTCCATTGTATAATTACAGGCATTACAAGGCCGCCTTTATTGGTGCACGAAATTTCATACAAATATTTGCCTGCATATTTTGCTTTGGTTGCATCATCAATACTGTCCATTGCAAATGCAGCAGCTTTAAACTTATAGATTGAATCATACGGCTCAATACCACGGTCGTATTTCCAGTAAAAATCGCGCAGGGTTGTATCAACATCAGTTAAAAAATGGATGTTAGGATCCTGCCTGTTTCGTACTTTGCTTATATCTTCAAATGGATTTACTGAAGGTTTATCAAGGCTCCTGTCGCGGTTGGCGCCCCCACCGTCACCTCCCCTACCCCCACGTCCACCACCCATTGGCCTTGCCTGGGCGTTGGCGTCAATCACATAACCTTTTATACTGTCCAATGAAATATCAACAGGCTGTGTACCGTAAAACCAGCCTCTCCAAAACCAATCAAGGTCTTCACCACTGGCGTCTTCCATTGTTCTGAACAGGTCAGCCGGCGTAGGGTGTTTAAATGCCCATCGGCGTGCATATTCTTTAAACGCGTAATCAAACAAATCGCGGCCCATAATGGTTTCGCGTAAAATATTTAATGCGGTTGATGGCTTTGAATAAGCGTTTGGCCCAAACAACACAATATTTTCACTGTTAGTCATAATGGGTTCCAACTGGTCTTTTGGCATCTTCATGTAATCGGCAATCGTCCAGGCTGGCCCGCGGCGTGTGGGGAATTTATTATCAAACAGTTCTTCAGCAAGGTATTCGCAAAAAGTATTAAGGCCTTCATCCATCCAGGTCCACTGGCGTTCATCGCTGTTAACGATCATAGGGAAGAAATTATGGCCTACCTCATGTATAATAACGCCTACCATACCATCTTTTGTTGCCTCGCTGTAGGTGCCATCTTTCTCTGTACGGCCATTGTTAAAGCATATCATTGGGTACTCCATACCATTTGCAGCTTCAACACTTTGTGCAACAGGGTAAGGGAACGGGAATGTAAAATGAGAATATGTTTTAACTGTGTGCGCTACAATTTTTGTTGAGTATTTTGACCACAGGCTATAAGATTCTTTGCTGTAGTAGCTCATACACATAACCTTTTTGCCTTCAACATTTGCGGGCATAGCGTCCCATACAAATTTGCGTGATGATGTCCAGGCAAAATCGCGCACCATGTCCGCTTTAAACACCCATGTTTTTGTGGAAGTGCTTTTGTGCTTTTCTGCTTCAGTAGCCTCATCCAGGTTAAATATTTGCAATGGTTCTTTTGTTGTTTGTGCCTGTGTCCACCGTGCAAAATGCTTTGCATCAAGCACCTGCTGGTAGTTTTGGCATTGGCCGCTTGCACCTACTACATGGTCTGCAGGCACCGTAATGGCCACTTTAAAATTACCAAAGGTTAAAGCAAACTCACCGCTGCCTGCAAACTGGTGGTTTTGCCAGCCCTGGAAATCGCTGTAAACACAAAGGCGTGGGTACCACTGCGTCATGGTAAACAGGTAGTTGCCATCGCCGGGAAAATATTCCAGCCCACCGCGGCCACCATATTTCTGGCGGTCGCTTATTTTATAATTCCAGTTTATGTTAAAAATAAACTGCTGCCCCGGTTTTAACACAGCCGGCAATTCAACACGCATCATTGTTTTATTAATGGTGTACTGCAGGGCTTTGCCAGTTGCATCGGTTATTTTTTCAAT
This sequence comes from Bacteroidota bacterium, assembly GCA_013285915.1. Classification (GTDB taxonomy): domain Bacteria; phylum Bacteroidota; class Bacteroidia; order Chitinophagales; family Chitinophagaceae; genus JABDFW01. The sequence goes on along the minus strand of JABDGS010000076.1, from coordinate 19,636 downwards.
ATGATCGCCATAACCATTATCACCCCTTTGCTCCATCATTTGGTCGAGCGTGGTAACGCTTACTGAACCGCCTACGGTTGATGAGTTTTGATAGTTGGCATTGTTTATTGAGCTGTGCTGGTTTTCATCCAACTGCAGCCACAGATATGTGAGCTGGTCCGGGCTGTTATTGTAATAGGTAATGGTTTCGCTGCCCGTAAGCTTTGTGTTCACTTCATCCAGGCTGCATTTAATATCGTAATCGGCCCTTTGCTGCCAATACTTTGGCCCTGGCGCGCCGCTTGCTGTTCGATACTCGTTTGGCGTTGGTAAAATGGTGCCAAGCTGCTCAAACCTATTACCGTGGTTTGAGCCGGGATTGTTTTGAATGTCCTGTGCATTAGCAGCTGAAATAGCTGTTGCTGCGGCTGCACACAAAAGCAGTTTTCTCATGTGTATTATCATTTTTTATGGGGAAACGTTCAATAGCCATATTAAGTGCAAGGGCAGCAATGCCGCCGCTTACAAAAAGCACATACTCTCTGCGGTTAACCTGTAAAATGCGCACCAGCAGGAATGAAAACAACAGAATAACAGATACAATTATTAGCTGACCCACCTCAAGCCCAAGATTAAAAGCAAACAATTGGGTGATAATGCTTGTGTCCCTCCCGAGCATACTTTTTAGCAATGTGCTGAAGCCCAGCCCATGTATAAGCCCGAAGAACAGCGCATAAAAATATATGGCAGGGTATTTTGTTTTGAATGTAAAATCTTTTACAAAACAATTATTAATTGCAGTGATGATAATAGTTAAAGCAATTAAAAACTCTGTCCAGTTGCGGGAAATATTGATGATATTTAGCGTACTTAGCGCCAGCGTAACGGAGTGGCCGATGGTAAAAGCTGTTACTAAAACCAGCAGTTTACGCCAATCAGTCCACAAATACCGTAGACAAAGTGCTGTAATGAAGAGGATATGGTCAATACCATTTAAGTCAGTAATATGTTGAATCCCCATGGGGAAGAACATACTGAAATTACTCATTGTGTGTTGTGTGTGTGTTTATCTTCGATATATACCACCGGTATGGACCTATACCAAAAGTTGTCAAATTAAAGCAGAGTTTTGCATAAGAAAAAAAATATCGGTGAATGGCAAATATGTTACACAAATGGCTGGTGATTGCCGCCTTAAGCTTGTTTCATCCTTTTTTTGTATCGATGACAGAGTTTGATTATAATGCAAAAGATAAGGAGCTGGAAATAAGTGTTCGCATTTTTACAGATGATTTTGAAAACACTTTACGCAAACTACACCCGGGTGTTAAGGTTGACATTTTACACCCCGCCAACGCGCAGCAAATGAATGAGTTTATAACTGATTATATACAAAAACACCTGGTGCTGCAATTGAACGGAAAGCCAGTAGCCATAAGCTTTGCAGGCTATGAGCAACAGAGCGAAAGCATTTGGAGTTACTTTGAAATTAAGGGTGTTACCGGTGTACAAAAACTTGATGTTACCAATAACCTGCTGCACGACTACAGCGACAACCAGATAAACATGATGCATATTAAAGTTGGTGATGACGAACAAAGTTATAAGCTTGACTACCCCGATAGTAAGAAGACATTTACATTCAATCCATAAAATCACCCTAAAAGGGGGATGCGTACCCAACCTGCTTAAGGGGGATTTATAAGCAGGTTTAGTACATATTACAACTTTAAAAGACAGGCGAGTGATATATTGTTACAATGTTGTAAAGTAAACTGGCCTATCGTCTCACGTTTCACCTATCACGTCTCACGAAAAAATCATTCTGTTCTCAAACTCTTCACAGGGTTTGCCAACGCTGCTTTTATACTTTGAAAGCTGACCGTACACAGGGTGATAAGCAATACACCTGTTATTGAAATTATAAATATCCATGCAGACATGCTGGTACGATATTGATATTGCTGCAACCAGGTTTGCATAAATAAAACAGCAACAGGTATTGCAATAAGGCATGATGCTGCAACAAGCAATACAAATTCCCTGCTCATTAATTGCCATAAGCTGAAGACCGATGCACCCAATACTTTGCGCACACCAATTTCTTTAGTGCGCTGTTCAGCAATAAAGGAGGCCAATCCAAAAAGGCCGAGGCATGAAATAAAAATGGCAAGCACTGAAAAAACAGCAGCCAGGTTTCCGGTGCGCTCATCATCACTAAATTTTTTTGCGTACTCTGCATCCACAAACGTATAATCAAACGGTTGCTGCGGGTTAAACTTTTTAAACACCGTTTCAATTTTAGCGAGTGCATCTTTTGTTGGCAATGCCGGGTTTAATTTTATATTAACTATACCTGCTCCGTTACGTGCGATACGAAACATGGTGGGCCTTACCTGTGCGTAAGGTGATTCGATAATAAAATCTTTCACTACCCCAACAACTGTAAAAGATACCCCATCATCAAAGGCTATCTTTTCGCCAATAGGATGTTTAAGGCCCATATATTTAACAGCGCTTTCATTCAGTATAAACGTTGATGAATCCACTGATGAAAACTGCCTTGAAAAATCACGGCCTTCGATTATTTGCCAACCGATCGTTTTACCATAATCGTATGTTACGTTGCACATAGGAAAATCAGTAGAAAGCCCTTTGGGTTTACCACGCCAAACCATACCACCGTTTGAGTTCCATATAGCAGTAAGCGGGTTGCGGGCCTCCGCCATTTCAACGATGGCACCAGTATTTTTCAGTTCGTTCTTAACTGCATCAAAGTGGTCATGAATATTTGTTGTATGCATTTGCATACTTATTAAGTTGGCCCTGCTATAACCAACGGGGCGATTTTTTGCAAACTGTATTTGCCTGAAAACAATAATTGTACTAATGATTAAAATAATAGAAACCGAAAACTGTGTAACCACCAGCACCTTACGCGGAACTGCAGAAAACCGGCCCGCACGAAAATGGCCTTTCAGCACTTTTACTGTATTAAACGCTGACAGGTAGAACGCAGGGTAGCTGCCTGCTATAAGGCCTGTTACTATAGCAAAACCTAAAGCGCTTAGCCAAAACAACAAATTAGCTGCTGGTATTTGCATTGCTTTGCCTGACAGGTTATTAAAATAAGGAAGTGACAGTTGCACCAACCCAATTGCTACAATAAATGCAACAACAGCGGTAACTATTGACTCATTAAGGAATTGGCCGATAAGCTGCATACGCAATGAACCAACGGCTTTGCGAATGCCAACCTCCTTAGCACGTTTTTGGCTGAGTGCGGTTGAGAGGTTCATAAAATTAATGCAGGCAAGCAGCAACACAAATATGCCAATTATGCCAAACAGCCAAACAAACTGAATACGCCCACCAGTATTGATGCCATTTTTAAATTCACTGTACAAGTGCCACCGGCTCATGGGATGAAGAAAAAGCGCAGGCTTTGCAACCCTGTCCTGTGGGCGTACATTATTAAGCTTAACGTCGCGGATCTTTGCTGATACTTTTTGCATATCTGCATTGTCGGCCAATTGCACATACACTTCAAAAGCATTACTGCCCCATGGATAGGGGTTTGTTTTTGCCCAGGAGTTATTAAAAAATAATTGCCACGGTGCAATAAAATTTATATTGGCAAAGGCTGAATTGGCCGGCATGTCTTTATATACACCGGTTATTTTTACACTTTGTGTATCAATCTTCATAAGCTTGCCGACAACATCAGCACTACCAAAGAAAGCGTTGGCGAATGACTCTGAAAGCAATATACTATGTGCATCCTGCAAACCTGTGTGTGCACCCTTCAGCATATCCAGGTCAAACATGGCGGGTGCTCCTTCTTCCATAAAAGCCCCGTCCAGGTTAAGGCTTTTGGCTGGAGTTGATACTACGTTGGTGGTATGCAGCACCAACGAGACTGTTTTAAGATCGCTGCTGAAATTATTGCGCAGCGCAGCAGCCGTGGGCCAGGGCAAACCAGACCAGGTAGCAATATCCCCGTTAAGGGTTTGGTTTTGCAACACCTTTGCAATATGTGTATAGTTTTTGTTGTTATGGTCGAAAGAAATTTCGTCCCATATCCATAAGCCAATCATCATACTAACAGCCATGCCAACGGCAAGGCCGCCAATATTTATGAAAGAAGAAACTTTATTTGCGCGGATGTTACGCAATGCGATTTTTAGATAATTTTTGAACATATAAAAAACCCCCTAACCCCCTAAAGGGTGACTTTTAGCACGTTAAGAATTTATAATTTGATATTCATATTCGGACGCTGTAATGCATTTACATATTTATCTTTTCGCTTTGATCTTCGAAACACCTTTACCCTAAAGGGGGAAAGGCCGGGATAGGGGGTTCACTCGCTCCTTAAACTCCTCACCGGGTTTGCCAATGCTGCTTTTATACTTTGATAGCTTACTGTAAGCAATGTTATAAATATTGCCCCAAACCCGGCAACGGCAAAAACCCACCACGATATCTGAGTGCGGTATTGATATTGTTGCAGCCACCCATGCATAAAATAATAAGCCACAGGCGATGCTATAAGCAGTGCAATAACAACAAGGCCTGCAAATTCTTTACTCATCAAGCCCCAAACATTAATTACAGAAGCTCCCAAAACCTTACGCACACCAATTTCTTTAGTACGTTGTTCTGCAACAAACGAAACAAGGCCAAAAAGCCCAAGGCAGCTTATAGTTACAGCAAGTATTGCGAACACACCTACCAGCTTCCCCTCACGCTCTTCTGAATTGAATTTATTGTTGAAATCCTCATTGGCGAATGAGTACGCAAAAGGTGTTGCTGGGTTTAGTTTTTTAAACACTGCTTCAATTTTTGCTATGGCACCGGGTGTATTGACGTTGGGGTTTAATTTTATAAACATATAGTTCATACCATCGCGCGGGTAAATAAAAAATACAGCAGGGTCAGCATTTGCAAACGGCGATTCCATCACCATATTTTTTACAACACCAAGCACGGTAAAATTTTCATCCTTTATTTGCTCCCACTTAATAGTTTCGCCAGTAGCATGCTGCAATCCCATTAGCTTTGCTGCGGCTTCGTTAATCACCAGTCCTGCAGAATCACCACTTAATTTTCTTGAAAAATCACGGCCTTCTATAAATTGCCATCCCACGGCTTTACCGTAGTCGTGCGTAACATTTATAGTATTAAAAAATTGAGCCTGCTGGTCTTTTTGGCCGCCCCGCCAGCTAAAGCCGTTATTGGCCGACCACACACTCGTAACCGGGCTTGCCGACGCTGCTACATCTGCTACCACGCCGGTGTTTTTTAATTCATTACTGACCAGTTGAAATTTACCTTCAAATTCGGGTGAGTTCATCGGCACCTGCAGCAGGTTATCACCATTGTACCCCATTGGCCTGCTTTTGGCAAACTGAATTTGTTTATACACCACTAATGTGCCTATTATAAGCATTACTGATACAGTAAACTGTAGTGTTACCAATATTTTGCGTGGCAATGCTGCGGCACGCCCCGCCCGGAATGTGCCCTTTAATACTTTAACCGGGTTGAATGAGGATAAATAAAGCGCCGGGTAAATACCTGCCAGCAATCCCGTAAGCAATGTAAATACTATGCCAGCCAGCCAGAATAAAATACTTGTGTATGGAACAGTTAAATTTTTTGCTGCAATAATATTAAACCACGGTAAAGACAGTTGCGCCAAACAAATAGTAAGTGCAAAGGCAATAAATGCAATTACCAACGACTCGCTAAAAAACTGTTTAACCAAATGGCTGCGAAAAGAGCCAAGCGTTTTACGTATGCCTACCTCTTTTGCGCGTTTTTCGCTGCGTGCCGTGCTTAGGTTCATGAAGTTTATACATGCAAGCAGCAGCACAAAAACACCTATAATGCCATACAGCCATATAAACTGCAGTTGTTCGCTGGTTACGTTCAACCCATTTTTAAATTTTGAATACAGGTGCCAGCGGCTCATCGGTTGTAAAAACACTGTTGGCTTCCTTGCTTCAAACTTGCCGCTAACATGGGTGGCCAGTACATTTTTTATATGTTGCGATGCGCCTTCAAATGTTACATTTGGATTAACCTGTGTATAAATGCGTATAGTTATGTTATTCCAATCTGTGTATTTTTTCCTTGCCCAATCGTAGGATGACAGGTAAAAGTCGAATGGGACGATATACTGTACATCTTTAAAATCAGAATTACCAGGCAAATCTTCATACACACCGGTTACCTGTACTGCAAACTGGTTATCAAGTTTTATAATTTTATTTACAGGGCTTTCAGTATTGAATATTTTTTTGGCCAGGGACTGAGAAAGGAATATTGAATTGGCATTATTGAGTCCGCTGCGACTGCCAGACAGCATATTTAGCGTAAGCATATCAGCCGCTTCGGGCTGCATAAAGTTACCCGCACCTGTAATTTTTTTATCCCCTGCTGACAGTATGTGCTGCTCAGTGCTGGTGGACATTACAACATACTTAAAATCGCTTTTGTAGTTACTGCGAAGAAAAGTGCCCAATGGCATCGGGTGGGTATTGATAGTAAAAACTTCTCCATCATAATTGGCATTGGATTGCAGTTGCGCAATACTGCTGTAATTTTTATGGCATGTATTATACGACAGTTCATCATAGATCCACAACCCTATTATCATTGCAACCGTCATACCAATGGCGAGGCCACTGATATTAATGGCAGATGAAACCCTGTTTCTCTGCATATTGCGCCAGGCAGTTTTAAAATAATTTTTAAGCATAATAAATACTTTAAAGTTTATAGTAGTTGCTGACTACCAGTTTTGCGTTTTATATTTTGTGTTTCACCTCTCACAATCCTTACTCACTTCTTAAGCTTTTTACCGGGTTCATTAACGCGGCTTTTATACTTTGATAGCTTACTGTAAGAAGAGTTATTATTATAGCGCCAGAGGCTGTAGCGGCAAATACCCACCAACTAACTGTAGTGTGGTATTGGTAATTCAACAGCCATGTCTGCATACAGTAATAACCTGTGGGCACGGCAATAAGCAACGCGATAATTACCAGCTTTAGAAAATCTTTACTTAGCTGACCCCATAAATTAAATATTGAAGCACCCAATACTTTACGCACACCAATTTCTTTTGTGCGCTGCTCTGCCATAAACATTGCCATACCAAACAATCCAAGGCAGCTTATAAAAACAGCCAATACTGCAAACACCGTGGCAAGCATGCCAACACGCTCTTCGTTATTAAACTTTTTTGCATATTCATCATCCACAAATTTGTAATCAAACGCGTCACCAGGCGCATATTTTTTACACACGGCTTTTATTTTTTCAATGGCAGCATGTGTGCTGGAAGCAGGGTTTATTCGCATAACAACATCATCAAAATCGCCATTGCTTAAATAAAAAATAGTTTGCCTCGCAGGCTCGTACGGAGAACTCATCACCATATCCTTTACCACGCCAATTACTGTATGCGGGCGGTGGTTAAATGTTATTATTTCGCCCAGCGGTTTTTTAAGCCCCATGTATTTTACGGCAGCTTCGTTTAATATCAGGGCTGCTGAATCAGTTTTCAAAGCTGGTGAAAAATCTCTGCCTTGCAGCACCTGCCACTGGGTAACCTTGCCATAGCTGCCGGTTACGCGAATGTTTGAGAAATCGTATGTAGTACCGGGATCCTTCTCTTTCCAATCAAGGTCGCCACGGTTATTATGTATACCTGTCATTGGGCTTGAGGCTTCTGCCATATCGGTAATAGCGCCCGCAGATACCAGTTCATTTTTAGCAGCCTCAAAATGGTTGTTCAAGTCATCCGTAACCATCTCCAAATTAACCAGGCCGTTTCTCGTATATCCAACGGGGCGGTTTTTAGCAAATTGTATTTGGTTAAATACCACAATAGTGCCGATGATCAACATAACCGATACGGCAAATTGCGCTACTACCAGCACCTTGCGTGGCAAGGCTGCCAGCCTGCCCGCTTTAAATGTGCCCTTCAACACTTTAACAGGCTTGAATGACGATAAATAAAGCGCAGGGTAAATGCCTGCCACAAAGCCCGTAAAAAGCGTAAAGCCTGCACATGCCAGCCAAAAATAAATATTGCCCCAAGGCATAGCAATGTGCTTTGATGCCATTTTGTTAAAATAAGGCAGCACTATTTGTACCAGCGCGGCAGCCGCAACAAAAGCTACAACAGCCATCAGCATTGATTCACAAAAAAACTGGCTTACCAGTTGCACGCGCAAACTGCCGATAGCTTTGCGTATGCCAACTTCCTTAGCGCGCTTTTCGCTGCGCGCCGTGCTAAGGTTCATAAAATTTATACACGCCAGCAGCAGCACAAAAGCGCCTATTATGCCAAACATCCACACATATTCAATAGCGCCGCCTGTGTTTACACCGTTTTTAAACTCACTGTACAGGTGCCACTTGCTCATAGGGTGCAGTATAATGGCAGGTTTGTATTTGGCGCCCTCTGCGTTAACGTTCTTAAGCTTTACATCTTTTATTTTGGCGGAAACCTTTGCCAGATCAGCATTATCATTCAACTGCACATACAATTGAAACGAATTCTCGCCCCAATCATTTGCCGCGTTTCTCACCCAGTCATGGCTTGCCACATAATAGTCCCACGGCGCCACAAAGCCAAGCGCGTGCAGCGATGTGTTCTCCGGTAAATCGGCATATACGCCTGCAACAGTAAGGCTTGCATCGTTATCAACCTTTATAGGCTTGCCCATTGGCTCTGCGCCGTCAAATATTGCTTTCGCTGTGCTCTGCGAGATAAATATGCTTGATAACCCTTGCAGTGCCTGTACATTGCCCTTAATCATAGGCAGGCTAAATATTTCGGCGCCGCCGGCACCCATAAACTGCCCTTGAATTTTAATCTTTTTATCACCCACACTCAAAATATGCCCATCAAGCCACGATGAAATAACCACGCGCTTAAAATCGCTTCCAAAATTTTTTTTCAAGGCAGGCTCCAGCGGGCGCGGTATGGCTACACTGGTGTTTATTTCGCCGTTATTTAGTTTTTGTTCCATTGCCTGTGCAATGCGGCCGTAGTTGCTGTGGTATTTGTCAAATGACATCTCATCCCAAATCCATAAACCAATCACCATGGCCACCGCCATTCCAACAGATAGCCCCGCAATGTTTAAAAATGAGTGCACCTTATTTTTTGTAAGGTTGCGAACAGCGATTGTTATATAGTTTTTAAACATAGAAACAGTTTATAGTTTGAAGTTTGAGTTGCCGGTTTTGTGTTTTATGTTTGTTGTTTTTGTTTTGACGATTCATGTTTCGCGTCCCTCACTCACTTCTCAGGCTCTTCACAGGGTTCATCAGCGCGGCTTTTATGGCCTGGAAACTTATGGTAAATAATGCAATAAACATGGCACCTAGGCCCGCTGCTGCAAATACCCACCAGCTAATGCCAATGCGATATGTATAGCTTTGCAGCCAATTGCTCATAGCCCACCATGCTACGGGGAATGCTATAATGGATGATAAAGCCACGAGTTGTAAAAATTCTATTGACAATAACCCGGCAAGGCCTGCAATACTTGCGCCCAATACTTTACGTATACCTATTTCTTTTGTTCTGCGCTCGGCGGTATATGCAGCAAGGCCAAACAGGCCGAGGCATGAAATAATAATGGCCAGCACCGCAAATATTTGAGAAAGCTTGCCTATTAATGTTTCGCCTTTAAAACGGCTGTTAAACTGGTCGTCAACAAAACTGTATTCAAACGGGTAACCGGCATTGTCCTTCTTCATCACTGCCTCCATTTTAGCTAATGCAGCACTTGTTTCAACCTGTGGATTTAAACGCGCGTACATATAACTTGCCTGGTCTGGCACACAAATAAATATCACGGGGTCTGGGCTGCCATACATGTCGCCATACACAAAGTCCTTCACCACACCAACAACAGTGCTGTGGTTATCACCGCTGGTAATTACTTTGCCTATAGGGCTGCCTTTGCCCATTAGTTTTGCAAACGATTGTGTTATCAGCACATTTCCGGTATCAGTTTTTTCGTTTAACAGATCTCTTCCTTCAACTATTTGCATACCCGCTGTTGCAATAAAACCGGGATTTATAAGTCTGAACGAAACCAGCACGTTTAAATTAGGATTCTTACCATCCCACTGCAAATTTGATACTGAACCATTATCTCCCGTATTAATAACGTTCATGCTGTTAAGCCCAACATTTTCTACCGCGCCGCTGGCTATCATATCGTGTTTTATTGCGTTATAGTTCTTTAACATATCACCGCGAATGTCCATCGTAACCAGGTTATTGCGGTTATAGCCAAGGTCCCTGCTTTTTATGTGTTGTATTTGCTGATAAATAATAACAGTGCTTATAATAAGAATGATAGAAATTGAAAACTGCAACACTACAAGTCCTTTGCGTATAAAGGCGGCACCGCCATTTTTTAGCCTTATGCCCTTAAATACATAAATGGGGTTGAATGATGATAAATACAATGCGGGATAGCTACCGGCTATAAGCCCTGATATAATTGCAATACCTGCAAGCACGCCTAGATGTAACGGATTGCCCAGGCCCATAGTGAGCTGTTTTTCAACAAGGGTATTAAATAGCGGCAATACCATATATATAATTGCAATGCCTGCTATAACCGATAATACCGACATGCATAAGGCTTCCCCAATAAACTGCATGATTAATACGCCTTTACCCGCGCCCATTACTTTACGCACACCAACTTCCTTCGACCGTTTTTCGCTGCGCGCGGTGGCAAGGTTCATAAAATTTATGCAGGCAATTACCAATATTATCCATGCTATAATAATAAACATGCGTACGTACTCAATGCGGCCGCCCACTTGTTTACCGTCAACAAATTTGTCGCGCAGGCGCCAGTCGTTCATGGCAAACAGAAACAGCCTTGAATTTGATTTTGCCAGTTTTGTATTTACAAAACCATCTATTTGTTTATTTATTTTATCGGTGTTTGCAGAAGGTGACAATTCCACATAAGTGTTAACTCCGTTGCTTTGCCAACTATTAATCCAGGAAGCTTGTTTAGCAAAAATTTCAAAAGGCGCTACCCAGTCAAACTTTACCGATGAATTAACCGGCAGGTCTTTTACTACGCCGCTTACTGTAAAATTATCTTTGTTGTTGGCTTTTAATACTTTGCCTATCACATTATTGTCGTTGCCAAAAAAATGCTTCGCCATTTTTTCAGTTACCACTACGGAATTTAACTGAGTAAAAGCGGAGCTGGCACTACCCTGTACAAACTGTATGGTAAACATGTTAAAAATAGAAGGATCGACATAATAGCCGCTTTCATATACTGCTTTATCGGCAAGACTAAATAAAATGCGGTCGCCGTGCCCAATACGGCCTGACCTGACTACGCCCGGCACTTCTGCCTTTAGTGCCCCAGCAAGGAGGCCGGGCGTTGCAAAGGATAAATTGCCATCGAACGTAAATATCTTACCATCATAATTTTGGTTATTACCAATAGCATAAATATGATCTTTCTTAGTATTCACGCTGTTGTAATTCATCTCATCTTCTACCCACAAAAAAATAAGCCCCGCGCAGGCTATGCCTGTTGCCAAACCAAAAATGTTTAAAAAGCTATAAGTTTTGTTTTTGCGTAATGTGCGTAGCGTTGTTTTAATAAAGTTCTTTAGCATGGCCTATATTGTTTTGAGTTCTGTGTTCTGTGTTTTATGTTCTGAGTTTTATGTTGTCACTCGCTTTATCAGGCGGTTATTTATTCAGTTCTTATAGCTTTAACGGGATTCATTAATGCTGCTTTTATTGCCTGGTAACATACAGTTAACCATGCAATAGCGACAGATGCCAGTATTGTTACCAGGAAAATATTTATACCAATTGTTATACGGAACGAAAAATTATTTAACCACTGGTGCATAAAATAATAAGCCAGCGGCGCGGCTATGGCAAACGCCACAGCAATAAGCATTATAAACTCCTTTGAAAACAGGTAAACTATAGTACGTGCTGAAGCTCCCAGCACTTTGCGTATGCCGATCTCCTTTGTGCGCTGTACTGCCATAAACGATACCAGCCCATACAACCCAAGGCACGAAATAAAAATGGCAATGCCTGCAAATATTTTATACAGTTGCGATAGTTGGTTTTCCTGTGCATAAAAAGCGGCGATCCTGTCGTCTAAAAACTGGAAATTATACACGTATGCAGGGTAAGCGGCATTCCATTCCTTTTCAATAACAGCAAGTGTTTGCTGCATATTTTCGGGTTGTATTTTAACCGCCATTGTGCCGTACACATATTTCCACGGTGCCATAATAACGGGTGTAAATGCATCCTTCATTGATGAAGTATTAAAATCCTTCACTACGCCAACCACGGGGCCAACCAGCCCACCATTCCACATATTGATCTTTTTACCAATTATATCCTGCGGACTGTGTAAGCCGAGCTGTTTAACCAGGGTTTCATTAACCACAAACTCCCTTACTGTATCAGATGGCCGGTAGGGATTGCCTGCAACCATTTGCAACCCGTATGTTTTAAAAACGTCAGCATCAGCCCATTTAAGGTCTGCATTAAAATCAACATCTTTTGCCGCATTGTTAAAAGCAAAACTGCTGCCCCAGTGCGACTCATCTGCAATTGCAAAGGTGCCGTAGCTAACATTTTTAATTGAGGGCTGCTGCAGCAACTGTATTTTTAAAATTTCACGTTTGGTTACACTTAAGCTGTCACCGGGCATGTTTATGTTAATAATGGCATCCCTGTCAAAGCCCATTGGCGCGCTTTTAAAATAATTCATTTGCCCAACCACTATTAAAGTGCCTATTATTAAAGCCTGCGCAACAGTAAACTGCAATACCACCAATGCACGCCTTAACGAAATACCACCCCTGGTTTGGCTGCTTATTTTGCTTTTAAGCGCAGTAATGGGGCTAAAGCCTGATAATATAATGGCGGGGTAAACACCAGATAACAATGTTACCACTATAAGCACGCCTGCAATAAAAAGCATAGTGGGTGCATTAAAGTGTATAGTAATAGCCGTTTTAAGAAGCTGGTTTAACAGTGGCAAGGCAGCATAAGCTATAATAAATGCGATTATTACAGAAGCAAGCGTGATAACAAAAGTTTCGCTTAAAAACTGCCATACCAATTGCTTTTTTTGACTGCCCAGTACTTTGCGCACGCCCACCTCTTTAGCGCGGTTAACTGCCTGTGCTGTTGCCAGGTTAATAAAGTTTATACAGGCAATTATCATTAAAAACAAGCCTATAAGGCTTAGCGAGGCAATAAGCTCTTTGCTGAACGTGTGGTTGTTATAGTTGTTAAACCTTTTATCGTAATGCAAATCAGTAAGGGGTTCGGCGTAAAACACCCTTTTGGCAACAAAATCCGGCGATTCGTGTTTTTTAGTAAACTCAACCAAAGCTTTATTTAATTGCTCATAGCTCATGCCCCGGGGCACTGTTACATAAGTATTAAGATAGCCGTTGTTGCTGCCCCAATCATCAGACGATTCCTGGCTGTTTGTTTTTAACGAAAGCGCCACCTGTATTGGAAAATCAGTATTGGCAGGCAGGTTTTTTAGTACACCCGTTATTTTGCAAATTGTATTGCTCTTGTATTTTATTGAACGTCCTATCGCGCTTTTCCAATCGCCAAAATAACGTTCTGCTGTTGCTTGTGTAATTACTGCTGTATTAGGTTCAGCCAATGTTTTAGCATCGCCAGCAAGGAAAGGGAAATTAAACATTTCAAAAAAATGCGGCTCAATAAAAAACAGCCCCTTCTCATCAAATTTTTTTTGTGTGGCCTTGCTGTTATCATCCACCACCGTTATTTGGTCACCCGCAGAGGCTAAAATGGTTGATACATTCTCCAATTGCGGATAGTCAATCCTTAATTGTTTTGCAGCAGGGAAACAGGTGCCGCGCGAATAATGTATGCCATCGGGCAGCTTAAACTTGCTGCCTATACCATAAATACGCTGCATGTTGGCATGAAAAGTATCAAAACTTGTTTCAAACTGTATTACCAAAAAAATAAGCAGGCATGCGGCTACACCAACCCCAAGGCCGGTAATATTAATAGCAGCATAAATTTTATTACGCTGTAAATTTCTGAACGCTGTTTTAAAATAGTTTTTAAACATAAAAAAAGTTTACAGTTTGAAGTTTAAAGTTTTGTGTTCTGTGTTTTTTGTTACCGTTTGCCGGTTATGTGATATTTTTTAATTGACGTTTTTATTTGGTACCGGCTGAATATCATTCCTCATCTTTCCTTGCCACGCCCGCTGCATCTGTTGTATCGTTATTCAGCGGATATTACTTTTTCATCCTGCCTCGTTTCTGCTACTAACCTGTTGCCCACCGCGGTGGACTCATCATGTTATCTTCTTCTATTTTGCCGCTACTGACATGTCGCCCCTACGGGACTCATTATGCAATTTCGTTGTATCTACTGCTAACCTGTCGCCTCTACGAGGCTCATTGTGTTATTTCTTTACTGCCTTTCTACCACTACTGACGTATCGCCCCGCCACGGCGGACTCATTATGTTTTATCTTAATTTTCCGTTTCTGTCTTCGCTCTGATCTCCGCAACACCCTTCTACACTGCGTGGAGAGGGGCAGGGGGTGAGGTTATTCAGCCTTTATTGCCTTCACTGGGTTCATCAATGCAGCCTTTATTGCCTGGTAGCTTATGGTTGCAATTGCTATAAACATTGCTGCGGCGCCTGCTGCTGCAAACACCCACCAGCTTATAGTTATGCGGTACGTATAGTTTTGCAGCCATGCGTTCATGGCATACCATGCCAGCGGAAAAGCCAACAATAACGACACAGTTACCAGCTTTATAAATTCAGTTGATAACAGCCCCGCAACGCCCGCAACACTTGCACCAAGCACTTTGCGTATGCCAATTTCTTTGGTGCGGCGTTCAGCGGTAAATGCAGCCAAACCAAATAGTCCGAGGCATGATATTATGATGGCCAATGCTGCAAACACGCGTGATAATTTGCTTACCAGCATCTCGCTTAAAAAAAACTGGTTAAATTGTTCATCAACAAAACTGTAGTCAACCGGGTATGCAGGGTTATCTTTCTTAATTACCGCTTCTACTTTTGCCACTGCCTGTTCAATATCTATGTTTTTCTTCAGCCGCACATACATAAAACGCTCCCGCTCGTTATGAGCCTGGCTGAAAAATGCCAGTGGCTCCGGTTTACCGTACATATCGTTATACACAAAGTTTTTTACCATTCCAACAACCCTAAAAACATCATCGCCACGGTGTATTATTTCGCCAATTATATTTGGGGAATTTATTATTTGTGCGAACGACTCGTTAATGATCACATTAGCACTGTCTGCAACAGGGTTAGCAGTAAAACCCCTGCCCTGCAAAAGCTGTATACCATAAGTGGCAGGCAGTTCAGGGGTTATTCTCCTGAATGAAACAATAAATTTTTCATTTTCGTTTTTTCCCTTCCAGGTAAAGCCGTCAGTATTCATGCCACCGTATAACAGATTAAAGTCAGTAAGTGCCGCATTTTCAACTATGCCGGTACTAAGCAGGTGCAGTTTTATAGTGTTAAAGTTTTTGCCCATGTCGCCCTGCAAGCGTACTTCCATCAAGCCGTTTTTATTGTAGCCTGCATCGCGGGTTTTAACATGCTGTATTTGCTGATAAATAATAATGGTGCTAATTATAAGAACTATCGACACTGTAAATTGAGTCACAACAAGACCCTTGCGGATCAGCGCTGCGCTACCTGCTTTTAGTTTTAACCCTTTTAGTACAAAAACAGGATTAAAGCTTGACAGGTAGAAGGATGGATAGCTACCGGCTACCAGCCCGCAAACTATTGTTATACCAATAAGCGCTGTAAGGTGCGCAGGGCTGCCTATATTAAGAGAAAGATCTTTTTGTGTTAAGGTATTAAAGGCAGGCAACGCCACTGAAATAATGAAAATGGCTGCCACCACTGCCAGTGCCGACATAATCATTGCCTCGCCAATAAACTGCACTACAAGCCTTTTTTTACCACTGCCCAGCACTTTGCGAACGCCAACTTCTTTTGCGCGTTTTTCGCTGCGTGCTGTGGCAAGGTTCATAAAATTAATGCATGCCAAAAACAGTATTATCCACGCAATAAGCGTAAACATCTGCACATATTGTATACGCCCTTTTCCGGTTTGTTTACCATTTTCAAAATCCCAATGCAGGTGCCAGTCGTTCATGCTAAACAACATGCTGCTTACTATGGTGCCGGGCACTCTTTTTTTAATAAAACCGGCCAATTGGCTATTCACTCTATTAACATCAGCTTTGCTCTTTAATTCAACAAGTGTAAGTATATCGTTATTATCCCACTCATTAAGCGCACCGTTTTGTTTAAGTATTATATCAAAAGGAGCAATCCATTCAAATTGAAGCGTGCTGTTTTGCGGAAAATCTTTTATAACCCCTGTAATTGCATATTCCTGGTTGTTGTCAACCTTTACTGTTTTGCCAACTACATTTTTTGTTTTGCCAAAAAACTTCTTCGCCGTTTGCTCGGTTATTACCATTGAATGCAATTGCTTAAAAGCACTGCCCGCATTGCCTTCCTCAAAGGGCATTGTAAGCATGCTAAACACTGTTGAATCAGCATATACGCCGCCAGCATACATTTGTTTATCGCCAATGGTAAACAATACGTTGCTTTGGCCGTCAGTGTACCTGCAGGTATTGGCAATTCCCGGTATTTCAGCCTGTATGGCGGCAGCCATCGGTCCCGGTGTATTCTCGAATGTACTGTAATGCCCCGTCCATGGCCAGTTGTTAAGCACTTCGTACAGCCTGTCTTTTTTAACATTCACGTTATCGTAATTCACCTCATCTTCCACCCATAAAAAAATAAGTCCTGTGCAGGCAATGCCCACCGCCAGCCCGAATATATTTAGGAAGCTGTATGTTTTATTTCTGCGCAATGTGCGCAGCGTTGTTACTATGAAGTTTTTAAGCATTTAAAACAGTTTGAAGGTTTTATGTTCTGTGTTCTATGTTTTGTATTATATGTTTCGCCCTATGGGGAGCAACGAAAAATCTTCTTCTATTTTTCTGCTACTACTAACGTGTCGCCTCTACGAGGCGCATTATACCCGCACATCTCATCTAATGACTTATGACTAAATGAGCAATGACCATCCTATTCCGCCTTTATGGCTTTCACCGGGTTCATTAATGCAGCTTTTACGGCCTGGAAACTTATAGTAACTATGGTAATTATAACTGCTGCTGTGCCGGCTGCGGCAAATACCCACCATTGAATAGTTACGCGGTATGGATAGTTTTGCAGCCATGTGTGCATGGCATACCATGCTATGGGGAACGCCATTAGCGTTGATACCAGCACAAGCTTTAAAAACTCAACCGAAAGCAGGCTTGCCAAACCTGTAACGCTTGCGCCCAGCACCTTGCGTATGCCAATTTCCTTTGTTCTTCGCTCAGCAGTGTAGGCGGAAAGGCCAAACAAACCGAGGCATGAAATAATGATTGCCAGCGTCGCAAACACACGCGACAGTTTGCTAACTACTGATTCGGTTAAGAACAGATCATTAAAGGCATCATCAACAAAACGGTATTGAAAGGGATATGCGGGGTTATCTTTTTTAATAACTGTTTCAATTTTATTTATGGCTTGTTCGGGGTCACTATGTTGTTTTAGCCTTACAAACATCATACTCGCGTATTCGTAATGCGGGTTGCAGAAAAATATCACCGGGTCTGAATGGCCGTACATATTACCATAAACCAGGTCTTTTACCACACCCACAATTTTGTAACTGCTTGAATCCTGTCGTATGGTTTGGCCAACTACATTTGGCATGTTCATCATTTTAGCCAAGGCTTCTGTTATGATGATGCTTGAACTATCGGTATTGGGGTCGGCATTAAAATCGCGTCCCTGTATTATTTCAATACCGTGTGTTGACAGCAGTTCAGGGCTTATGCCCCTTTGAGAAATGATGATCTTTGCATTTGGGTCTTTTCCCCTCCATGAAAAATTATCACTGTTGTTGCCGCCCCAAACAATTGCATGGTCTGACAGTGCCGCATTTGCAACAACACCTGTGTTTAGTAAATCTTGCTTTATAGCGTTAAAATTTTTACCCATGTCTCCCTGCAAGTCCATTTGCACAATATTGTCTTTAGCGTAGCCCAACTGGCGTGTCTTTACATGTTGTATTTGCTGGTAAATAATAACGGTACTTATAATAAGCACTATTGATACGGTAAACTGCATAACCACCAGCCCTTTGCGAATAAACCCTGCGCTGCCGGCCTTTAGCTTTAAACCTTTTAATACAGAAACCGGGTTGAAAGATGATAAATATAACGAGGGGTAGCTGCCCGCCACCAAACCGCAAACAATAGTTATAACCAGCAAAGCCATTATATGTACAGGGTTGCCTAAATTGACTGAAAGATTTTTTTGAGTAAGATCATTAAACCCAGGCAGCGCAAGCAGCATAATTAATATTGAAACCAACACAGCCAGCAGCGACATAAATAATGCCTCGCAAATAAACTGCATTATAAGTCTTTTTTTACCGCTGCCCAGCACTTTACGCACGCCAACCTCGCGTGCCCGTTTTTCGCTGCGGGCAGTGGCAAGGTTCATAAAATTTATACAGGCCAATAACAATATTATCCAGGCGATTATGGTAAAAAGGTGCACAAACAGTATACGCCCGCCACCTGTTTGCTTACCATTTTCAAAATCCCAGCGCAGGCGCCAGTCGTTCATGCTGAATAAAAAAGTTGTGGCAATGCTGTTTGATACATGTTTTTTTATAAGCCCGTACAGTTGCTTGTTTATTGAAGCGATGCTCGTTTTACCATCCACCTCGGCAAATGTTAAAATACCGTTGCTGCCCCAATTATACAGCCACTGGTTATTTTTCATATACACTTCAAACGGGGAAAGCCATTCAAACCTGAGCGTATTATTCTCTGTGAGGTCTTTTATAACACCGGTTACCACAAGGTCTGTTTTGTTATCAGCCCTAACAATTTTACCTACAACGCTCTTCTCGTTCCCAAAAAATTTCTTTACTGTTTTTTCAGTGAGCACAATTGAGTTTGGCTGCTTAAAAGCATCGGTGGGGCTGCCCTCCACAAAGGGCATAGTAAATATGCTGAACAAAGATGAATCTGCATAATTACCGGTGGAATACATTAACTTATCACCCACTTTAAACAACAGGGTTGATGGGCTTTCAGTAATGCGTGCAGTGTTTACAATGCCCGGTATATCGCTCTTTATTGCCGGTGCCATTAAACCGGGCGTACTTTCAAACGTGCTGTAATGTTCAGCAAACGGCCAATTGTTCATGGCCATGTATATGCGGTCTTTTTTAAGGTTTACACTGTCATAGCTCAGTTCATCTTCCACCCATAAAAAAATAAGGCCGGTACAGGCTATGCCTATTGCCAGGCCAACGATATTTAAAAAGCTATAGGTTTTGTTACGAAGCAGTGTACGGATAGTTGTTTTGAAAAAACTTTTAAGCATAAGTAAAAGATTTTATTCTGGTTTATTGGCGGGTGAGCACAACAATGCCTATCATCCCATTAATTTACCGTC
>JABDGS010000075.1 GCA_013285915.1 Bacteroidota bacterium | reverse complement strand
AGTTGACCATGATTTTATAAAAACCTACGGCATGCAAATGGCCGCAGGCAGGGCTTTTTCAACCGACCACCCTACTGATTCATCGGCTTTTATTATAAATGAAACAGCCGTAAAAGAAATTGGCTGGGGCAAACCTGAAAATGCCATAGGCAAAAAGTTTAACTGGGGCCTTGGTAAAAAGGGAACTATTATAGGTGTGGTAAAAGATTTTCATTATAACTCACTGCAGCAAAAAGTAACACCTGTTGTAATGCATATAATGCCGTTACAAAGCGGCTGGTATAGCTTTATTTCTGTAAAAATAAATACAGCGAATGCTACGCACACATTGGCAGAAATGCAAAATGCGTGGAAGCGTGTTTTGCCCAACCACCCTTTTAATTATTTTTTTGTTGATGAAGATTATAACAAGCAGTACGCAACTGAGCAAAGGCTTGGCAGCTTATCAGTAATGTTCTCAATACTAACAATATTTATTTCATGCCTTGGTTTGTTTGGACTGGTAATGGTTGCGGTACAGCAACGAGTTAAAGAAATTGGAGTGCGTAAGGTATTGGGCGCTTCTGTTAGCGGGATTGCAGGGTTATTGTCCGCAGATTTTTTAAAGCTGGTTGCTATTGCTATTGTTATTGCATCGCCCGTTGCCTGGTGGCTTATGAATGTGTGGCTGAATGATTTTGCCTACCATGTTCGCGTTGAGTGGTGGGTGCTTGTTGCTGCTGCAGTGATAGCTGTTTTTATTGCCGTGCTTACAGTAAGCATCCGGGCAATAAAGGCGGCAATGGCAAACCCTGTGAAGGCGTTGAAGGCGGAATAGAGGGGCCCCCTATCCCGTCCTTTCCCCCTTTAGGGGAAAGGTGTTGCGGAGAAGCCTTTTTATTTTGTGAGGATTTTTATAAGAGATAAATATTTTTTGTAAATAAAAATTAAACGCGTCTTCTAAAGGGAACGGGCACCAAGGCCCTCCCTCTAGGAGATTCAGGAGGGTTTTCTATATGTTTAAAAACTATTTAAAAACTGCATGGCGCAACCTTGCCAAACAAAAAGGGTTAACATTTATAAATGTGTTTGGGTTAAGTGTGGGCATTGCCTGCTTTAGCCTGTTTATGCTATATGCTGTAAACGAGTTGAACTATGATAACTTTCATAAAAACGGCAGCAATATTTACCGCGTGTACCAGTGGTACGCAGCTACGCCTACCGATGATGAAGGCGCAAGGCCCTATAACCCTATGCCGCTTGGTCCCGCAATGAAAGCAGATTTACCGGGTGTTGAAAACTATATGCGCTTTTTGGATAATTGGGGCAAGAGTTTTATTAAAACACCCAATGGTGTGCTGCGTGAAGAAGTATCGTTTGCTGACGCAGATTTTTTTACGTTTTTTTCATTTAAGCTAAAATACGGCAACCCGGCTACTGCCCTGCAAAACTTGCAAAGCATTGTTTTAACCGAAACAGAAGCTGAAAAACTGTATGGCAAAGCAAATGCCGTTGGTGAAACATTGCAGATACAGGAAGATGGTGTTTATGTGCCTTTTACCGTTACAGCAGTGGCAGAAGATGTGCCCTCAAACTCAAGCGTGCGGTTTAATATGGTAGGTAACTTTAATTACTTTGCTACCACACCACAGGGTAAAAAGGGAGTGGGTAACTGGAACCGTATTGCCTATGCAACATTTTTACAATTAAAACCCGGCAGCACTTTAAAAGGCAATAAAACGTTGCTTGCTGATTTTAGAAAAAAGTACTACCCTAACGAAGAGGTTGAAGCAAGGAAAAATGGTTATACCGGTAAAGGGCCATCAACTACCTACGGGCTGCAGCCCATTGCAGATATGCACACCAACACATTTATTGACAGTGATGCCGCCGTTGACACCAAAAGTATATGGTTATTATTGGCCATTGCAGCAGGTGTTCTATTAATTGCATGTATAAATTTTACCACACTGGCCATTGGCCGCAGTGCGGGCCGCAGTAAGGATGTAGGTGTACGCAAAGTAATTGGTGGCTCAAAAAAAACATTGGTGGCGCAGTTTCTTACTGAGTCGGTGGTGCTTGCATTGCTATCTGCTATAATGGGGTTGATATTGCTGCAAATATTGCTTCCGCTCTTTAATACACTTTCAGGGCGCAATCTGCATTTTTCTGTAAGCCAGTTTCCGCAGCTTGTATGGTTAATGGCGGGCCTGGTGTTACTGGTAGGCATACTTGCAGGCAGTTACCCTGCGCTGGTAATGGCGCGCTTTAAACCTATTGAGGTTTTAAAAACAAAAATTAAAATAGGGGGTGGTAACTTTTTTACAAAGGCATTGGTTACGCTTCAATTTACGGTATCGGCAGGGCTAATAATTTCAACCGCAATTATTATGCAGCAACTGCATTACATGCAAACAAAAAACCCCGGATTTAATAAAGAAAACGTAGTTGATATTGATGTAAGGGGTATTAAAGATGCAAAAAAGTTATATCCATTATTTAAACAGTCGCTTGCTGCAAACCCCGGTGTTGCCGGCACCACGCGTGCAGATATGGGTTTAGGCGAAGGCACGGGCTTTAGCCAAACTTCGTTCAAATACAAAGACAAACAAAAAACTGCATACGAATATTCGGTTGACGCCGATTATTTGCGTGTGCTTGGTATACAGCTTATTGAAGGAAGAAATTTTAACCCCGCCATTACATCAGACACCACTACATCGGTTATTATTAACGAAGCGCTGATGAACGATTTCGGATGGACCACCCAAAACGCTATCGGCCAAAAATTAAGCGGTTATTTTGATGATGTGAACGACCCAAAAACACCTGTTGTAATTGGTGTGGTAAAAAATATAGATTTCCGCAATTTAAAACAAAAGGTGCCACCGCAAATGTTTCACCAGTTTCCTTATGGTGTGGGTCATTTTTTTGTAAGGCTTCGGCCCGGCGACCCATCAAAAACATTAGCTGCTATACAGGACAAATGGAAAACCATTGCGGCTGATTACCCCTTTAAATACAATTTTATTGATGAAAATTTTAACCGCTTTTACCAAAGCGAAGCCAGGTGGAGCAATATTGTTGGCTGGGCAGGCGGCATATCCATTTTTCTTGCATGCCTGGGTTTATTTGGGCTGGTTGCGCTGGCCTCAGTAAACCGCACTAAGGAAATTGGCATACGCAAAGTGCTTGGGGCTTCAGTATCATCTATTATGCAGTTGCTGTCAGCAGATTTTTTAAAGCTTATCGTAACTGCATTTGTTATTGCAACTCCGTTAGCCTGGTACTTTATGAGCAAATGGCTTGAGGATTATGCTAACAGGATAAATATTGAGTGGTGGGTGTTTGCCATTACAGGCATAGCCATTGTCGTCATAGCATTAATTACAATATGCGTGCAGGCAATAAAGGCAGCGTTGGCTAACCCGGTGAAGAGTTTGAGAACGGAATGATTTGATTACAGATTGGCGATTGCGGATTGCAGATTGACGCTGCTGCACGCAAGCCTTCTAACAACCAAACTTTCAAACACATCACTTTGAACGAACTTCAAACATTAAACTTTAAACTGATTTTATATGCTTAAAAATTTTTTTATTGTTGCCTGGAGAAACCTTGTAAAAAATAAAGTATACTCCATTCTCAACATAGCAGGGCTGGCTATTGGTGTGGCTGTTTGTTTGCTGATCGGGGTGTGGCTGCAGCGTGAGCTGAGCTTTGATGATTATCATTCAGCAGACAATAATGTTTTTCGCGTGGTAAACACCTTTAAAAGTGAAAGCGAAGGTTTTTCACAGGCGCCTTCAGGCATTGCCCTGGGCGCACAGTTGCCAAAGCAGTTGCCCATAATTAAGAGCGCCTGCCGGGTATTTGGTTTAAGTTATAAATTTAAATACGGCAGCAACCAGTTTTTTGAGCCTGCCGTGTCGGTTGTTGATTCCAATTTTTTTACTTTCTTCAATTTCAGGTTGTTGCAGGGCAAGCCATCGCTTGTATTGGATGCGTCCAACAAAATTGTATTGTCAGAAAAAATGGCTATTAAATATTTTGGTAACACTAATAACGCTGTTGGTAAAACAATATTGATGGATGGGCAACCCATGATCATTTCCGGGGTGGCTGAAAACCCACTGCCCAACTCGCATCTTCAATGTAACATATTTGTGCCGTATGCCTATTTGAAAAACTTTGCCCTGCAGCACTTCAAGGAAAATCTTGATAACGAATGGGTAGGCGGATGGCCCTTTACCTATATAAAAATTGCTGACCCGTTAAAATGGAAAGAGGCCGAACAACAGGTTAATGCAGTAGTGGCACGGTTTTCAGCGAAGAGCTGGAAGGAAAACAAGATGTCGTACCAATATTTTCTGCAACCTGTTGCAGATATACATCTTAAATCGCACCTGCGGTACGATGCTGAAAATAACGGCAGCCTTGCTACCGTAAGTGTATTTGCCATTGTTGGTATAATAGTGTTATTGCTGGCCTGCATCAATTATATAAACCTTACCACTGCAAGCGCTGTAAAACGTGCAAAATCAACATCAGTACGTAAGGTTGTAGGTGCAACAAAAACACAACTTATACAACAATTTTTTGCTGAAACACTTATAGTTTGTGCTGTTGCCGTTATACTGGGTATTGCGTTGCTAAAATTAGTATTGCCGCCTTTTTCAACATTTATGGGGCAGCCATATTATTTCGCTCTTACCGTAAAAAATATTTCTATAATAGTTGCTGCTGTTGTTCTTGTTTCTGCAGTTGCAGGCATATATCCTGCTGCAATGCTGTCTTCATTTAACCCGGCCATTGCTTTAAAGGGCAGCTTTGTGCAAAGCAAAAGCGGCAATGTAATACGTAAGGGGCTGGTAGTGTTCCAGTTTACCATTACCATCGCCCTTATAGCGTCAATCTTAATTATTACCAGGCAAATGGATTTTATAAAAAATACATCTCTTGGTTTTAACAGCAGCGCTGTGCTTGAAGTAAACTTTAATGGCGACAGTAATGTGGTGGCGCATTATACCGCTATACGCGATGAACTTAAAAAGAGCCCTTATGTTTTAAACGTTGCCAAGCACAACGAGAATGTGGTAGGTGGTTTAGGCAACGGCTGGACAACAACTGTTAACCTGCAGGGCAAAAATGTTTCTACCAGTATTTACCAGTTGGGCGTTGATGCGGATTACTTTGATACCTATAATATGAAACTGGCGGCAGGCCGTTTTTTCTCAAAAAACTTTCCGTCTGACTCATCAAAAGCAGTTTTAGTGAACGAGGCTGCTGTAAGAACATTTGGCTGGCAAACACCTGCCAACGCTATTGGCAAACCCTTTGGTGACGACGATAAACGCTACGTTGTTGGTGTGGTAAAAGATTTCAATTTTGAAAGCCTGCATAAACCGGTTGATGCTTTGTTAATAGGGTTTGTGCGGCGTGGCGGGAGCAGCATGTCACTGAAGATGGACGCCACCCACCTGGATGAAGCCATTAGCCACCTTGCCAAAACATGGAAAGCAATAGTACCGGATGCGCCCCTGCAATATGCTTTTGTTGACGACAGCATTGCGCGGCAATATGGCAGTGAACAAAAAATGGAAGGTGTGTTCTATGGCTTTGCCTGTTTATCCCTTCTTATCGCCTGCCTTGGCCTGTTTGGCCTGTCAATATTTGTAGTAGAAAGTAAAGTGAAAGAAATAGGCATACGCAAAGTATTAGGCGCCAGCGTTACCGGTATTACGGGCCTGCTTAGCAAAGGCTTTTTAAAATTAGTAGCCATTGCATTTGTAATAGCAACACCTGTGGCCTGGTACGCCATGCACGAGTGGCTGCAAAATTTTGCTTACAGGGTTACTATTGGCTGGTGGTTGTTTGCCATAGCCGGTTTGCTGGCATTGTTTATTGCTTTAGTAACTGTAAGTTTTCGCGCAGTGAAGGCAGCGATTGCAAACCCGGTGAAAGCGCTGAAAGCGGAATGAGCGGCCCCTATCCCGGCCTTTCCCCCTTTAGGGGAAAGGTGTTGTGAAGGAGCCTTTTTACTTTGGGGAGATTTGTAAACTATTTTGAAAAGTAAAACATAATGGGTTTCGGCCGAAATACTATGATAGAGGAAACATTCAAACTATCAAACAACAGCTTTGAACGAACACAAAACATAAGGCTCAAAACACAAAGCTTACTATATGTTTAAAAATTATTTCACCATTGCTTTGCGCAACCTGAGAAAGAACAGGGTTTTTAGTATTATCAACATCGTGGGGCTGTCAACGGGTATTGCATGTTTCAGCCTGCTGTTGTTATATACCACGTATGAACACAGTTTTGATAAATTTCATAAAAATGCCGCCAACATCTACCGCGCGTATGAATGGGACAGGCTTAGCAGTACGCCCGTTGCATACACAGACGTATATAGCCCTGTGTACACATCATTAGGCCAGGGGATGAAGCAACTGTTTCCGGGCGTGACCGATTATGTAAATATGCAACTGCCCTGGGGTGAAAATCTGCTTCGCAGCGGCAACAAGGTATACCGTGTAAGCCTGAGTTTTGCAAGCCCGTCACTTTTTTCAGTATTCACTTTTCCGTTGCAGCGTGGCAGCTCAGCCGATGCACTGCACAACCCGAATGATATTGTGTTGACTGAAACAAGGGCAAAGCAAATATTTGGAACCAGCGATGCGGTTGGAAGAACGGTGGAAATACAAATTGGCACAACCTTCATGTTATTTAATGTGTCGGCGGTAGCAAAAGATGCACCTGTAAACTCAACCATACAATTTGATGTGTTAGGCAACTATCATTTTGCAGAAGTAAACAATAATAACTTCATCATCGGTAATAACTGGCACCCAACGGTGAGGCAATCGTACGTATTGTTAAAGCCGGGAAGTACCTTGCCCGGCGAACATAAGAGATTGGATAAATTTTTAGAGACATACGACCCAATGTTTGTAGCTAACACAAAGGGCTATATTGCCGATATGAAGAAAACCGGAGTAAACTGGAGCGAAAGCGGCCTGCCAATTAGTTTTAAGTTGCAGCCATTATTAGCTGTACACACTGATGCCTCATTCAATGCCTGGGGCTTTACTGACTATGGCAAAATAAACCCTATGATCCTATGGGTTTTACTGGCCATTGCAGCAGGCATTTTACTTATTGCCTGTATTAATTTTACCACATTATCGGTAGGCCGTGCAGCTGCGCGAAGTAAAGAAGTTGGCGTACGTAAAGTAATAGGCGCGGCCCGCGGCCAGGTTATTTTGCAGTTTCTTATTGAGGCATTAATGCTATCAACAATTTCAACAATATGCGGCTTGATTATGGCCGCTTTTCTGCTTCCGTGGTTTAATATACTGGCCTCAGTAAATTTACATTTTTCATTTTTTCAATACCCTCAATTAGATGTATTAATTGTAGCTGTTATGCTGGGGGTAGCTTTGGTGGCGGGTGGCTACCCGGCAATAATGCTGTCAAAGTTTAAGCCTGTGGTGGTGCTAAAAAGTAAAATTAAAGTGGGCGGTTCAAACTTCTTTACAAAATCGTTAGTAACATTCCAGTTTGTGTTGTCTATTGCACTTATCATTTCCACTGTTATCATCCTGCAGCAAACAAAATATATGGTGGACAAAAATCCCGGCTTTAATAAAGAGAATGTTGTGGCTATTGATGCATTACAAACTGATGCAAATATTGTGTTCCCGTTATTTAAACATGAAGCAATTAAAGACCCGCAGGTTATGGGCGTTACAAGCGCAGCAGCCGGTTTGGGGCAGGGGCAGGATTTTTTAGGATACTCTGACAAAGGCCTTAATGCCGGCATTAATATTATTGATACCGGGTACCTTAATGTAATGGGCATGCAGTTGATAGCAGGCCAAAACCTGCGGCAAACATTATTTAATGATAGCATAAAGCCGGTTATTATTAATGAAACTATGATGAAGGCTTTTGGATGGAATGCGGGTAATGCAGTTGGCAAGCAAATAAAACGTTTCCAGGGTGCAACAGCCGTGATAGCTGGTGTAGTTAAAAATTTTAATTACCGCCCATTGAGCGAGGATATAAAGAACCAGGTATTTGAAACTTCAAAAGATAAAGGATACGGCCATTTTTATGCACGCATACGCGCGGGCAACCCTGCTGCTGCCATTACATCATTACAAAAAGCATGGAACGCGGTATTGCCCGGCATACCGATGAAATACAGTTTTCTTGACGATGACGTAAACAGCTATTACGCATCTGAACAAAAGTGGACCAGCATTGTAGGTATTGCCGGTGCTGTTGCAATAGTTTTAGCAAGCCTTGGTTTGCTGGGCCTTGCAGCCCTTGCAGCCGTTAACAGAACAAAGGAAATTGGTGTGAGAAAAGTGCTGGGTGCATCAGTAGCAAATATTGTAGGGCTTATATCAAAAGATTTTTTACAGCTTATTATAATTGCATTTGTAATTGCATCGCCCGTTGCCTGGTATGTTATGCATGGCTGGTTGCAAAACTATGCTTACCGTATTGCAATAAGCGGGTGGATATTTTTGGCAGCAGGCATATCAGCGGTTATAATAGCACTTGCAACAATAAGCTACCAGGCAATTAAAGCAGCAAGGGCAAACCCGGTGAAAAGTTTGAGAAGTGAGTAAGGAGGCCCTCTATCCCATCCTTTCCCCCTTTAGGAAAAAGGAGTTGCGGAGAAGCCTTTTTATTACTTGGTAGATTTATAACCTATAATTGCATGGACCTGATAATTATGTATTCATCATTCGCTAAAGCACAAAACATACAACACAAAACTTTAAACTTCAAACATTAAACTGTTTTTTATATGCTGAAGAATTATTTTAAAACCGCCATTAGAAATTTAAGCCGTAACAAGAGTTATGCTTTTGTAAACATAACAGGGCTGGCTGTGGGCGTTGCCGCATGCCTGCTTATTTTTTTGGTAATACAATATGAAACAAGCTTTGATAATTTTCATGCAAACAAAGAACGTATCTACCGGGTTTCTACGCGCTTTAACGGGGACGGCGGAACGAGGTATACAAGGGGCATTTGTTTTCCGCTGGGTAAGCAGCTACCATTAGATTACCCCCAGCTGGAGCAGGTGGCATCACTATTCAGCGCACAGGGCGACCAGCTTACTGTTATGGATGAAAATGGCCGTACAACACAAAAGAAATTTAAAGAAGATGGCCTTTTTTTTATTGAGCCTAAGTTTTTCAGCATCTTCAATTTCCCATTTCTTGCAGGCAACCCCCAAACAGCCTTATCAAGTCCCAACACAGCTATAATGACCCAAAAAGCTGCCGAAAAATATTTTGGCGACTGGCATACAGCTATAGGCAAAACAATAAAGTACGACAACGACAAAGTATGTAAAATAACAGGTATATTAAAAAACACTCCCGATAATACTGACTTCCCTATCCAGGTAGCCATATCATTTAAAACCAGCCGGAATGATTCATCACGCGACTGGGTAAGTACCAGGGGTGGCCTTAATACTTATGTAGTATTACCAGCGGGCTTAACTGCTGATGCGTTCAGTAAATCGCTGGTGGAATTTGGTAAAAAACATATTCCGGCCGACTATATTGCCAAGCAGGGTTATGTACTGCAGCCCTTAACCGACATACATTTTAATAAACAATTTGGCACCTATAATGGCAATACTTTTGGCAGGGAACTTATAACAGCTTTAAGCATTATAGGGTTGTTTTTATTGGTAATAGCCTGTATTAACTTTATCAACCTTTCTACAGCCCAGGCTGTTAACCGCGCTAAAGAAGTGGGTGTGCGCAAAGTGCTTGGCAGCCGCAAGCGGCAGCTAATCATCCAGTTTTTAAGTGAGAGTTTTATTATTACACTGGCTGCTGTATTAATTGCTTTTATCATAGCTTTTAGCGTATTGCCATTGCTAAACCAGTTGCTGCAAACAAAAATAACCCTGCATGCTGATGCGGCGATCATCCTATTTTTTGTTGGCACAATGCTATTAGTTACATTTCTGTCCGGGCTTTACCCGGCTATTGTATTATCAGGCTTTAACCCTATTACTGCCTTAAAAAGCAGGCTTACAGGTAATACAAAGGGTGGTATCTCGCTAAGGCGTGCGCTGGTGGTATTGCAATTTACTGTAGCACAGGCATTAATTATAGGCACTTTAATTGTGCTTAGCCAGATGAACTATTTTAAAACTGCACCAATGGGTTTTGATAAAGAGGCCGTAGTGAATATACCCTTGCCAGGCGACAGCTTAAACAATTCAAAATTTGATGCTATAAAAACCCAGTTGCTGCAGCAGCCGGGTGTTAAGGCGGTAAGCTTCAGCACATTCAGCATATCGGATGATTCACACTGGGGCAGTGATTTTACATATGATAATGCTGCCAAGCCTGTGAATTTTAGCGCAGACCTTAAATGGGCTGATGCCAATATTTTTACCATGTACAACCTGCAAATGGCGGCTGGCAAGCCTTATGGCCCCAGTGACACGATAAAGGATTTTGTGATAAACGAAACTATGGTAAAAATGCTTGGCCTTAAAAGTCCTAACGACGCCGTAGGTAAAAAAATAAGCTTTTGGGATGGCCAGCTAAAGGGGCATATTGTGGGCGTGGTAAAAGACTTTAACGGCGGCAGTATGGTAAAAGCTATAGTGCCGGTGGTGATGAGTACGTGGAAAGAAAATTATGGAAACCTTTCTGTTAAGCTGCAGCCGCAAAGCATAAAGCCAACACTTGCTGCTATAGAAAAAATATGGACGGCAGCTTACCCTAACAGTGTATACGAATACAAATTTTTAGACGAAAAAATAGCTGATTTTTATAAGCAGGAAGACCAGCTATCGCAACTGTATACAATATTTGCGGGTATTGCTATTTTTATTTCGTGCCTTGGCTTGTACGGGTTGGTATCATTCATGGCGGCACAGCGCACTAAGGAGATTGGTATACGCAAAGTATTGGGTGCTTCTGCAGCTAATATTGTGTACCTCTTCTCAAAAGAGTTTACCGTGCTTATAGCTATAGCCTTTGTAATTGCCGCACCGCTTGCATACTATTTTATGCATAACTGGCTGCAAAACTTCTCATTCCGGGTTAAACCCGGCGTGGGGGTATTTGCTATAACTATTGTAGCATCTGTTGCTATTGCCTGGTTTACGGCCGGTTACCGGGCCTTTAAAGCGGCATTGGCCAACCCGGTGAAGAGCTTGAGGACGGAATGATTTGATTGTGGATTGACGATTGCAGATTGATTGAAACTTGAAACGATCACCGGTTTTATGTAACAAACATCACATAGAAAACGTATAACAAAAAACGCTTTTATGCTTACCAACTATTTTAAAACTGCGTGGCGCAACCTTGTGCGCAATAAAACATTCTCACTTATTAATATCTTAGGGCTGGGCATGGGTATGGCTTGCAGCCTGCTTATATTTTTATGGGTACAGGATGAGCGCGGTTACGACAGGTTTAACACAAGCATAAACCATATTTACCGCGTGGTGTCTGATGTAAACGATGTTCCCGCAGCTGTTGTGCCTGTGCCTATGGCAGCCGCACTTAAAGCACAGTTACCGGCGGTTAAAGCAGCTACACGCGTTAATGCTACTAACCTTGTGTTTTCAATTGGCAACCAAAGTTACGAGGAGAAGAACGCGCTGTTTGTTGACTCAAATTTTTTGCAGGTATTTACCTACCCGCTTGTGCAGGGTGATGTACGCACCGCACTGCATCAACCCGACGGCGTACTTATTACTGAAAATGCTGCAAAAAAATATTTCGGCAACCAACAGGCTGTGGGCAAATTATTGAGGCTTGATAATGACCTTAACAGCCACCAGCTTGTAGTTACCGGGGTTTTAAAAAATATTCCCAACAACTCCCACCTGCATTTTGATATTTTACTGCCAATGGCGGTGTATGAACAACGCCGCGATTATGACGGATCATGGGGCAATTATGACTTGTACACCTATGTGCAAATGGATGACAACTTTGCTGCAACCAAACAATCGCTGGCACAGCTTGAGCAGAAAATTGCAGCAATAAACCAAAAGAATGACAACAACATTACAAAGTGCAAATACATATTACAACCCCTTGCCGATGTTCATTTACGCTCCGGCCATTTGTTGCTTGATGTTGCCGGGCAGGGCAACGGCGATTATGTAACCATTTTTTCTCTCGTGGCGGTATTGATACTTGTTATTGCATGTATAAATTTTATGAACCTTTCAACAGCGCTTTCTTCACAGCGCGCTAAAGAAGTGGGATTACGTAAAACAATAGGCGCTGTCAAGTACCAAATTATTGTTCAATTTATAGGTGAGGCGTTGTTGCTTTCATTCATCTCGCTGGTGGTTGCTATTGCGTTAATGTATTTGCTGTTGCCTGCATTTAATTCGCTGGCGTCAAAATCAATTTCGCTTAACCTTCTTAATGTAAAAATGATAGCCGGGCTGCTGCTTGTTGCACTGCTTGCAGGCCTGGTGGCAGGCAGTTACCCTGCATTCTTCCTGTCAGCGTTTCAACCTATAAAAGTTTTAAAGGGCTTAAAAATGCAGGGCAAAAATGGTGCGTTACGCAATGGTTTGGTAGTATTGCAATTCTCCATTTCAATTGTTTTAATTATTGCCACCATCTTTGTTTACAAGCAGTTGCAGTTTATACGCAACCGCGATATTGGCTTCAATAAAAATAACCTGCTGTATATAAAAATGCCTGGCGTGGGTGACCTCTTCAATAATTCAAAGGCGTTAAAAGCTGCGTTAAATGAGCACCCGGAAATTACAGGCTATACCGTAATTAATCATTTACCTACTGACCTTACTACCGGCTCAACAGGTGTTTACTGGCCGGGAAAGCCGGAAAGTGACCGCACTATTTTTCCACACATTGGCATTGACGAAAATTTTGTAAAAACTTTTGATGTGCACCTGGTAGCCGGCAGAAGTTACTCGCAACAATTCCCCGCAGATAAACATAACTTTTTAGTTAATGAAGCAGCTTTGAAACTGATGAAAATGCCCGCAGCTAAAGCCATTGGTATGCAGTTTGAATTAAATGGCGATACCGGCACACTTATAGGTATTGTAAAAGATTTTAATTTCAAGGCGGTGCACCATTCTATTGACCCGCTTGTTATAAAGTACAGCCAGGTAGGCGGCTTTCTTGTTATACGCACGCCCGCAGAAAACATTTCAAAAACAGTAGCAGCAACAAAAAATATTTTCCAGGAGATATACCATAACTATCCATTTACATACGGGTTTATTGACGAAGACATAGCGAGGCTGTACGCATCTGAACAGCAGATGGGTAAACTGTTTGATGTATTTTCTGTTTTGTCGATACTGGTATCTTGCCTTGGTTTATTTGGCCTTGCAGCATTAACCATACAAAGGCGCATTAAAGAAATAGGTGTTAGAAAAGTGCTTGGTGCAAGCGTGCCTGAAATTGTACGCGTGCTGTGTGTTGATTTTTTAAAGCTGGTGGTAATAGCATCTGTAATAGCAGTGCCGTTAGCTGCCTATGCAATGAACGGTTGGCTGCAGGGGTTTGCATACCATATAAATATGGCATGGTGGGTGTTTTTAGCCGCTGCAATACTGGCAGCAGTTATAGCTATGGCAACCATAAGCTACCAGGCTGTAAAAGCCGCCTTAGCCAACCCTGTGAAGAGTTTGAGGAGCGAATGAGCGGCCCCCTATCCCGTCCTTTCCCCCTTTAGGGGAAAGGTGTTGCGAAGAAGCCTTTTTATTATGGGGAGGTTTATAAATTTATTAATATCATGAGGGGTTTAATAATTATGCGTTTACCATTCGCTTAAACATAAAACATTGAATCATGAACATACAACGCAAAACCTGCTGATATAATTAAAACATAATACACTGTTTACAATAAATGTTTTAAAATACCGTCCCTTTATAAATAAAATTCGGGAGGGTTTATATGCTGCGCAACTATTTTAAAACGATGTTAAGGAGCCTTTTGAAGAGAAAGGTGTTTACGCTTATTAATTTGCTTGGCCTTTCAACCGGCATGGCTGTTTGCCTGCTGTTAACACTGTATATTCAAAATGAATTGGGATGGGATAGTTTTCATAAAAACGGGGATCAAATTTACAGGCTGGCCATTGAGCGAAAATATACCAGCCGCACGGTGCTTAGGGGTAACATTCCACCATCTATAGGGCAGGCGGTGCAGCACGAGTTTCCCGAGGTGCTGCAAAGTGTTAGGGTTATGGGCGCCGGCAATTCAATAAAAGTGGGCGATAAGCTTTTTGAAGATGATAAAATTTTTGTGGCTGATTCAAACTTTTTCCGCGTATTTACGGGAGATTTTTTAAATGGCAACGGGCTGACTGCTTTGCAAAACCCGGGAACGGCTGTGGTTAACGAGGCCACCGCGAAAAGGCTTTTTGGCAGCGCCGGCAATGCCATGGGCAAAAATGTAATAGTAAATGAGTTTAAAAACTATACCATTACCGGTGTTTGTAAAGATT
Organism: Bacteroidota bacterium; assembly: GCA_013285915.1. Lineage (GTDB taxonomy): Bacteria > Bacteroidota > Bacteroidia > Chitinophagales > Chitinophagaceae > JABDFW01. Next base: position 8,039 of record JABDGS010000075.1, on the reverse strand, counting down.
GGGAAGAGAAATCACATTTTCACTTCAGTATGCTGGTGTCTATGACGGGCTTCCAGGGTATGAACGTACCTGACTATTATGATTTTTACTGTTACGATTATCTTTTATTAAATAAAAATGCCTCGGCCAAAGCGCTTGAAGCCAAACTGCCGCTTATTGTTAGCAAATATGTGGCGGGTACCATTCAGCAAGGTTTTGGTGAAAGCTACCAGCAATTTATAGCAGAGGGCAATGGCTACCGGTATTTTTTGCAGCCTATACAACAAATACACTTGCGCTCAAACCTTGTAGATGAGTTTAAACCCGGCGGCAATATAGGGGCGGTTTATTTATTTGGCGCTATTGCTGTTTTTATACTATTTCTTGCCTGCATCAATTTCATTAATCTTTCTACTGCAGTTTCAGTTGAGCGGGCAAGAGAGGTTGGCATACGCAAAACATTTGGCTCGGGTAAAAAATCTATTATATGGCAGTTTTTATCTGAATCAATAATCTTCAGTATAATAAGTATAATACTGGCTGCGCTGCTGGCCTATTTATTCGTGCCCGTTCTTAATAATATTGCCGGCGGCCAATTATCGTTTGGCTACTTTATTACGCCGCTGCATATTGCTATAATGCTGGGTTTTGCGGTGCTTATAGGCATAATTGCAGGCTTGTACCCTGCGTTTGTATTGTCGTCATTCAAACCCATTGCAGTGCTTAACGGCCGCCTTAAATCAGGCGCACACGGCATGCGTTTACGTAACGGCCTTGTGGTTTTCCAGTTTGCCATTTCAGTAATATTAATTATCTGCACAATAGTGGTAAACAACCAAATGCAGTACATGCTTGGCGATAAGCTTGGTTATAACAAAGGCAACGTTATCTCTATTGACAATGCTTACCATTTACGCTCCATACAGGGGCCAAACGGGTTTAATAATGTAAGCGGTGCATTTATAACTGAATTGCTGAAGATAAAAGGCGTTGAAGATATAAGCAAATGCAGCGGCCTGCCTGATGGCAGGGGCGATGCAAACTGCGCTATGCAGGTAGTGGGCACCAAGGTGCAGCGCACACAAAGGACCACGTTTGTTGATGAACGTTATGCCGGCGTGCTTGGCCTTACCCTTACGCAAGGCAGGTTTTTTGCAAAGGAGTTTGGCACAGACTCACTAAGCCTTGTACTAAATGAAACGGCTGTAAAAGATTTTGATTTGAAAAACCCCATTGGCAGCCGCATAACAAGCACAGAGCCTTTTTTTAACCAGCCAAACGGACTGCAAAATGTATACACAGTTGTTGGCGTAGTAAAGGATTTTCATTTTGAGAACCTGCACCAAAAAATTGCACCATTGGTAATAGCCAATACGGGCAGGTTTGGTTGGGGCCTGGCGGCCGTAAAAATAAAGAGCGAAAATTTTAAAGCATCTATAAATGAGATAGAGAAAGCATGGGGCAAGTTTGTGCCGAAATACGATTTTAAATTCAGCTTTCTTGAAAAAACTGTTGCTGAACAATATAAAGCAGAAATAGCTGCACAAAGAATATTTACCGTGTTTTCAATATTAGCCATTTTTATTGCCTGCATAGGTTTGCTTGGGCTTGCCACTTACACAGCACTGCAAAGAACAAAAGAAATTGGCATAAGAAAAGTGCTTGGTGCAACAACAGGTAGCATTATAATAGTTTTATCAAAAGATTTTTTGCGGCTGGTTTTTATTTCGGCGCTTATTGCCTTTCCAGTTGCATGGTGGGCCATGCATAGCTGGTTAAGCGGGTTTGCTTACCGGGTAAATGTATCGTGGTGGATATTTTTGCTTGCAGGCATGCTGGCTGCATTAATTGCCATGCTAACCATAAGCTACCAGGCCATTAAAGCAGCAATTACAAACCCGGTAAAGAGTTTGAGGAGCGAATGATAACGTGAAACGTCAATCGTGAAAAGTGAACCGATTGCAGGATTGAGCTGCCGTTATTTTGGTTGTTGTGAATAATGTTACCAGCAAAAAGATCTGGCTTACTTTTTTGCAGCACCGGGTGCTAAAAAATTATTATAGTAATCGCACACTTTATTCATCAGGCATTTTTCGCACTCTGGTTTTGGCCTGCATATTTCCCTGCCAAGAAAAGATATGGCCATGCCTATATCCCACTCGCTTTTTGGCAGCGCTTCCATCAATTGTTTTTCCATTTTTGTGGCATCGTCGCCGGTGGCAATACCTAACCGTGGCGCTACGCGCAACACATGCAGGTCAACAATAATACCTTCGGGTGGTGCACCAGCCTCACGCATAATAACATTGGCTGATTTGCGGCCTATACCGGGATATTTTGTAAGCCCTTCCATACTAAGTGGTATAAGGCTGTCTTTTTTTATTTCGGCAGCTATTGTTGTTAGCCATTTTGCCTTGTTACGATAATTTATAACCTTGCTTATGTATGGGTACAATGCCTCGGGCGTGGCCTGCGACATAGACTGCATATTGGGGAACGCCTCAAACAGTTCTGCTGCAATAGAATTTATAAATTTGTCGTTTGACTGTGCTGAAAGCACCACCAGCACAATATACTGGTAAGTATTTTTTGCCTCCAGCGGGTGGGGTTTACCTTTGTATTTTTTAAGTAATGGCTTTACCGCTTCCGGCCAATTTACTGCCTCTTTTTTCATATTGCATTAATTGTGCAGTAAATCTAATTAAAAGCTGTTATTTGGGTGAGAATTATTGGACAGGCTTTAAAATATTAATGGGGGGAGTGTTTGCATTGTTCTCAATGGGTACAAGTGCAAGAACTATTATCGCCCCGTCAGGGCTCAATTGTTTGTTGGCTTAATTTTACCCCGATGGGCTGCACCCATCGCTAATATATTATCGCTCTTTCAGGGCTTAATTTTTTATTGAGGAACCAATAACTGTTGTTTACGTTGTGTATGTTTTATTGAAGAAACTAAACCTTTATCTCCGTATCTTTATTAAGCGGTAGTTCAAAACAGGCAGCAGCGAACCCTCCCAACGTATGGCCATATAATAACCGCGCTTACAGCAAGGAAAAAATTCCCGTTTATATGATACACCTGTCTAATATTGGCCGTATTTTCTATGGCATAGCTATGGCCGGCATAGGGTTCCAGTCAATTTATTACCATGATTTTCCGTATATGCTTATACCGCCAAACCATGCGTGGTTACCAGGGCTTGCGGTGCTTGCATATATTTGCGGGGCCGGCCTTATACTGGCCGGCGCCTGTATTATCTTTAAAATAAAACCCAGGCCTGCTGCGTTGCTGCTGGGTGGAGTGCTTTTATTGATATTTTGTTTTTATTATGTACCATACCAATTTATAGCCAGCAAAAACTATTTAAGTTTTGGGGACTGGGAGAATGCTGAGAAAGAACTGGCATTGGCCTGCGGTGCTTTTGTAGTTGCCGGTTACTTTAAGGGGAGAAATGAGAATACTGTTACAGCCTTTTTGGCAAGGCTGATACCTTTCGGCACCATATTTTTCGCTATAACGATCATCTGTTTTGGTATCGACCATTTTTTATATGCAAAAGGTGCATCAGAATATATTCCATCATGGATCTCTTATCGCATGTTCTGGATCTATTTCGCCGGCACAGCATTACTTGGCTCGGGCATTGCCATTATTTTAAACATCAAACGGCAATTGTTTGCTGCTCTTTTGGGAGCTATGATATTTATTTGGGTACTTATGCTTCATATTCCTAAATCGATAGCCGCGCCTTTTGATTATATGGGCGGTGAAGTTACCAGTGCATTTTTGGCACTTGCATACAGCGGCATTGCTTTTGTTATTGCGGGAAATAAAAAGATCAGTTGAGTGAAATGAGTGCTTGTTATTTCTAATATACAGCCCGCAAATTTCAAGCTCAAAAATTATTATTTTAAAGCTTATAATTGCAGTAAAATGAGCTACAATTGAGATAAGAATGCGCTTTATTTGAAAATGCAGCTCATTTAAAAATTAATTAAGCTTCTTAAAAAATACCGCCTTATTTGAAAAGAAACTAAGCGAATACCCTATAACCCTGCCGTTAGCATTTTTTTGAAATTGGCATGTCACGGGTGCCCCTTTTACATAAAAACTTTCATTTGTTTCTGCAACAAGTTTTGCTTTGCCCCCAAACATGTTGATGTAAAGGTTATTGCCTGTGTGGGTTATAACCCAATCTTGCTCATATTTGCCTGCATATTTATCAAGTATTAAGTTATCTACATTAAACTCGGGTTTGCTGAATACAAACTGCAATCCCCTGCCAATTGCATACGCGCCTTCGCTGGCATGGCTCATTTTCGCTACCACAAGGCTTTCTAATTGCAGGCCGTCATATTTACTGGCTTTTATCTGCGAAATAAACTTTTTATAATTGCTTACAGTAAACAACTCCTCCTCAAACTGACTTGAGCTGATCAACATCTTTACGTTTAGTGCACGGTTTTTACCTGCAAAATCTTTTTCGTATTTAAAAGTTATTTCACCATCCCACTGCAACGCGGGGCTGCAAACAATATACCTGTTGAATAGTGTGGGTTCATGAAAAAGCGAGTACAAAGCAAAAAAACCTCCAAGAGAGCCGCCATACAAAGTATTATTTTTTTTGTCGCTGCGAAAGCTGCCATCAACCAGCGCAATAACTTCTTTTTTTATAACATCCAAAAATTGTTTAGCACCTCCAGTATTAGTATCCCCTGCAACAGCAATTGCAGAAAAATCTCTATTCCGGCTGTTGTTGGCATCATCCTGCCATCCTATGCCTACTATGATCATTTCAGGCACATACCCTTCATAGCACAAGGCCCCGTTAATGGAAGATACCAATGGAAATTCTGATTCTCCATCAAGAGAATAAAACACAGGGTATGTTTTTGTTGTGTCGCTATAGCTGCCGGGCAGCTCAATATACAATTCATAATCGTGGTTATTAATTGCAGACTTAAATTTTAAAACCTGGGTCCCGGGCAACTCAACTTTTGGGTTTTGTGAATATGAAGCGATGGTACAAGTGAAAAAAGAGAGAAGTACAGTCAGCAACTTTAAATTATACATTTGGTGATTTTAAAATAGGGTGAAAAGATAAATATATGAAAGATTTGCGACTGATGCAGACTTGTTAGCAGCTACTGCCAGGCAGTATAATATTACCCATTTTAACTGCCCCGCCTTTTAAAACGGTTTACGGGGTTTGTTTTCATACATTCCTTAATACGCCCAGCATGCCATTGCGGCACCTTTTGATGATATGAGCAATGAAGCTACCAGTGCATTTTTAGCGCTTGCATACAGTGGTATTGCTTTTGTTATTGCAGGGAATAAAAAACAGTTGAATTACATGAGTGTTTGTTATTCCTGGTACACAGCCGCAAGCTTCAAGCTCAAAAACTGTTATTTTAAAGCTCATAATTGCAGCAAGATGAGCTACAATTAAGATAACAATGAGCTTTATTTTAAAATGCAGCTCATTTATCTTGTAAATATGGCTCAAAACAAGCCCTATTTGAGCCGTAATTTGATTATATTTGAGCCACAACAGCTTTTATGCAGAAAGAAGACCAGTTGGAAATACTCGAATTTATCCGGCAAAACCCCTTACGGTCTTCGGGGCAAATACACGACGCTATACATACTGGCAGGGCTTACGCCACAACAAAACGCCTGCTGGCAGAATTGCTTGCGGCTGATTACATTACTAAACAAGGCGGGGGCAGGGCAACAAAGTATGTAATAAGCCCGGCTTACGCACTACAGCACCCAATAGACCCTGAAGCATATTTTAAAGACGAAATTGATGCAAGACAAATTAAGCAGCGTTTTAACCTGGAGCTGATAACCGGCACATTGGCAAAAGCAGGGTTGTTTACCGGCAATGAATTACAACACCTTGCCCAATTGCAGGATGAGTTTACAAATAATGTATCGCATCTTAGCAAAACAATATACGATAAGGAATTTGAGCGACTGGCTATAGACCTTAGCTGGAAATCGTCGCAGATAGAGGGCAATACCTATTCTTTATTAGAAACCGAACGGCTGCTAAAAGAAAGGGAGATGGCCATTGGTAAGCCAAAAGACGACGCCGTTATGCTGTTAAACCATAAGGAAGCCATTGAATTTGTAGTGAACCATCCTGACTATGTGGTGCCGTTAAGCGTTTCCCGAATAGAAGACATTCACAGCATTCTTGTAAAGGACCTTGGAATAAACCGGAATATACGCCAAAGGAGAGTGGGCATTTCGGGAACAAATTATACCCCCCCCGATAATGAGTACCAAATTAAAGAAGCGCTGTTTGATATGTGTGTATTAATTAACGGGAAAGATAACATATTTGAAAAGGCCTTGCTGGCGCTTATTTTACTATCATACATACAACCTTTTGAAGACGGAAATAAAAGAACGGCCCGCATAGTAAGCAATGCCATATTAATTGCGAACAGCTATTGCCCAATTTCGTTTAGAACAGCAGATGCAACAGAATACAAAAAAGCAATGCTTATTTTTTACGAGCAAAATAATATAAGCGCTTTTAAAAAATTATTTATAAATCAATTTGAATTTGCAGTAAAAACCTATTTCTAAACCTGCAGCCTGAAGTGCAACGCATATAGTTAATGACGTTTGGTAAGCAGGGCTAACATAACAAACAATGTATGCAACACCTTGCCGGATAAAGAAGTTGTAAAAAGGCAAAACCATAATTTTTAATAACAAGCTTTAATCATCCTGTCTATCCCACCTTATAAAACGGTTTGCGTGGGTTTGTTTTCATACGCTCATCAATGCGCTCTGCAAGCCATTGAAAATACTCACCCAAAAAAGGATCGGGATTATTAATCCGCATATCAAGAAAAAGGCTTTTGTATTTTTCCCACGCTGCGGTAACAAACGAGCCGAGGGTTTTATCTATTAAGTCAATATCAACCAGCTTCTCCGCCACCAACAGCCCCAGCGATTCCATCTCCTGCCCAAACTGAATATACATGGCCAGTTCAGCAGGCGGGCGGGCAAAAAATTCATCGCGGTTGGCCGGCATATCATGGTAGTTTATAAAATATATCAGCTCGGCAAACTCGCGTGTTTGAAACTGGCGCATTGTTTCAAGTGTAAGGCGCTCCCTGCGGTCGCGCGCGGCAGACCTCACCTGTGCAATACCAAATATTACTGCAACTATTAACGACAGGGCAAGTGCAACATTTGCTATAACGGTAATTATTTCGCTCGTCATACAGTAGTGGTGTTTTAGAGTGTTGCCTAAAGGTACACCCGCAACAATATAAAAATCCTTCACTTTATATTTTCCAATATTTTTATATTTTTGACGTAACAATATCAACCTTTAAACTATGCTTAAATTATTTTTAGTTGTTTTACTTGCAGCAGTAACCCAGGCTGCTGTTGCAAAAACAGATACCACCTATTTGTATTTTAATAAAGACTGGAAAGAGACCACCAAAAAACACGCTGTTTTTTGTGGCAAGATAACATGGAAGGGCAAGGCATGGTACCGGCAGGATTTTTCAGTTAAGGATAATGTACTTTTGATGGACGGGTACTTTAGCGATGATGCCACAAAGGTTATGAACGGCCCCGCAAGGTATTATACTGCAGCAGGTGTTCTTGATGATTCAATAAACTATGCTGATAACAGGGAAACATCCTGCTACTGGTACTACCCTGATGGTATGGAAAAGGCATACATAGTGCTGGATGAAAAGGGGGAAATAACCGATCAGAAGGGTTTTGATGAAAGCGGCGCAGAAATACCGGGTTATATTGTGCAGAAAAAACCTGAATACCCCGGTGGCCCTGATGCATGGCAGAAGTTTATAAGCCACGCGATATTAACCCACATGCCGTTAAATTACAGGGAAGGCAGAATATGGGGCTCGGTCACATATATTTTTACTATCTCATCTATCGGCAGTGTAACTGATGTTCTGCTGCAAAAAAGTTCGGGTTATTACGACCTTGATAATTTGGCAGAGCGTATTATTGAGGCAAGTGCCAACTGGTTGCCTGCTATTCAATTTAACAA
>JABDGS010000074.1 GCA_013285915.1 Bacteroidota bacterium | reverse complement strand
CATCGTGAAAAATATGGCCAGAAAGTGAGCCAGTATGATCTCAAGACTGGTAAACGAATAGCCTCTTACCCATCGCTTCAGGATGCGCAAGCGGCAACCGGTGCCAATACAAATGCTATTGCTCTTGTTTTGAAAGGAGTCTATAAAAGCGCAAAGGGGTATTTCTGGCAGAAGGGATATGGGAAACATCTCATCAATGTCTCACTCCTCACATGGGGCAAAGCTTCTATGGCAATAACACAATCTAAAAAAGTTGCCCAATACACTTTGAAAGGGAGGTACTTGAAGACATTCCCCAGCCTAAAAGCCGCCGCAGAATATCTGGATGTTTACGAGAGTACTTTGTCAGAAGCACGCCGTAATGCCGGACGGACATGCCGGGGTTTTACCTGGAAATACTTATAAGTGAGTTATAAAAATTCTTGTATAAAAAATATTTTATACACATGTCCAAGTGCGTGATTTTCATATTCTAACACCCGCTTTTTTGAATATTGTAATTTTATCTATAGATATTTTTTATAAATATTTTTTCATTTATTCAAAACTTCCTTTTAGTTTAGCATCCACTTCAGTATATAAATCTTTTTGAAGAAACCCAAACCCAATACTTATCCCGTTAATAAGTTTTGGATTATTTTTTAACAGTTAAACCCTGGACGCTTGCGTATACATATACACATAGTACTGCTATGTGCAACCCTAAATTCAATGGGTGCAATTGCACAAAATGCAACAGACACCGCTTATAGCAGCATTAGCGATAAGGCACTGCATTCTATTGACGATAAATACACAAAACTTACCAACGTTATAAATGCAAAAACTGCCAGGCTTTTGCAGCACATGCTGGCCCGTGAGCAAAAAATAAAACGAAGATTGCAGGGCATTGACAGCAGCAAAGCAGAACAACTGTTTGCTGGCACCGCAGAAAATTACAACCAGTTACAGGCACAACTGCAATCGCCTATTAATAGTGCTGCCGCTAATCCCTTGCGTGATTATTTGCCCGGCGTTGATAGTATTCAAACCGCATTTCGGTTTTTAAATCAACCTAATCTTTCATCGCTTGGTATACCCGCAGACAAGCTTCAGCAAATACAAAGTATATCAACGCAAATACAAACACTGCAAAGCAGGTTGCAGCAGGCAAATGATGTACAGGCATTTTTAAAAGAACGCGAAGATCAGCTTAAGGCACAGCTTAGCCAATACAACTTTGGGGGAGGCTTGCTCGGTATGAATAAACAACTGTATTATTACCAACAGCAAATAGCCCGGTACAAAGCATTATTGCATGACCCTCAAAAACTTGAAGAAACTATTCTCTCGGCCGTAATGAGGGTGCCCGCTTTTCAAAATTTTTTCCAGCAGAATAGTTACCTCTCTCAACTGTTTGGCACCCCGGCCGATTATGGCTCTCCGGCATCGCTTGCCGGCTTGCAGACCAGGGCGCAGGTGCAGCAGTTAATAGGCCAGCGTGTTGGCAATATAGTTACTCCTTCAGCAGGCAGCGGCCAGGCTTTTATACAGCAACAAATGCAGGGTGCACAGGGGCAAATTTCTCAAATGCAGAATAATGTTACCAACCTTGCGGGAATAAACGGCAACGCTGGTGGTAACAGTGATTTGGTGATGCCTCAATTTAAACCGAATAGTCAAAAAACCAAACCCCTCTTCAAACGTCTTGAGTATGGGTTTAGCATTCAAACAACGCATGCAACAAACCTCGCCCCGTCATACAGTGATATTGCTGCAACCGTTGGATATAAATTTAACGACCGGGCAACCATGGGTGTTGGCCTAAGCTACAAACTTGGTGTTGGCAGGCCTCTGAATAACATAAAATTTACCAATGAGGGTGTTGGCCTGAGGAGTTATGTAGATGTAAAAGCAAAAGGCCGTTTTTGGCTAACGGGTGGTATGGAATACAACTATATGCAAACTTTCAGTAAACTCACCGACCTGGACCACAATATAACAGCATGGCAAAAAAGTGCATTACTTGGACTGACAAAAAAATATAATATATCAAAAACCAAACAGGGGAACCTGCAATTACTATACGACTTTTTATATAAACAACATATACCCGCATCCCAGGCGTTGATATTCAGGATGGGATATACATTTTAAAATCAACAATAAACCTTTATAAAAGCTATGAGACAGTTAGCTACATCCGTAATGTTTTTGTGGTGCCTATTTTTTGCGTTTACCCTTAGCGCTCAAGGGCCGCAGCTTGCATCTGTAATACGCCCTTCACCTGAACAGCAGGCTATGCAAAAATATGGGGATATACCCGTAAGCGCTTATACAGGTGTGCCAAACATCAGCATTCCTATTTATACCGTTAAATATAGAGACATAACAATACCTATTTCAATTAGCTACCACGCTTCAGGTGTTAAGGTGGAAGAGGAAGCGAGCCGTGTTGGCCTTGGATGGGCGCTTAATGCCGGCGGAAGTATTTCAAGAAACATAATGGACGAGGATGATTTTAACGCTTTCTATTATTTTAATGGTACTTCCAACAGCCTGTTCGATATGTCCAATGGGCAAGGGCCAACTAACTTTATCAATAATGGCTGTATTATGGGCATGTTCAACAAAACAATCGCTGACAGCCCAACTTTATATACAAGAGACCTCAGCCCTTACCTTACTGCCGGTGGGCGTTACGATTTCCAGCCTGACCAATATTATTACAACCTTCCTGGTGGGCAAAGTGGCAAATTTATCTTAAAGCGCAATTACCAGGCTGTAATACAAAAGCCTGAAAAATTAAGCATATCATGCAATACAGCGGGCACTGTGTGGCAGATTATTGGGCAAGATGGCTCAACGTATGATTTTACCGTGTATGAAACTACTAACACTCCGGGCACTGGAGTAACATCTGCCACTGCATGGTATCTTACTAAAATCACATCGCCCGCTGGCAATACCGTTACTTTTAGCTACACAAGCCTCAGTAGCTATGTTGTGCCTGTAGGCTCATATTCAGAAACAAAAGATGCCTGGGATGGCGCAATGGCTGTACCCATGGGGTCTGGCCCTACGCCTGTTAATAATTCAGGCACCCAGGCGGGTTTTAACCCCGGCAGGCAATACACCTGCCTTATGTTATCATCAATTAATTTTGGTACTGGTTCGGTGGCATTCAACTACTCCACCAACCGCCAGGATTTACAGGGCGAAGAAAGGCTTGACAGCGTTTGTGTATTTAAGGCTGGCAGCAGCCAGGCTTTAAAAACAGTAGCATTTAACTATGGCTATTTTAATGGCACTTACGACCCTTCATTTAACAACACGGGCGGGGCTACAACAGTGCAGGCTTACCGCCTGAAGCTTACCAGTGTTGTGCAAAAGGGATATTATAATGGGCAACAATTGCAGGAGAATCCATATGTATTTACTTACAATGAATTTAGCGGCACCGGCTTACCGGCCAAAACATCTTTTGCGAGAGACCATTGGGGATATTATAATGGCAAACTGGGCCGTAGTACGCTTATCCCTATTTTTCAATCAGTATCGTCCCCAGATATAATTACATGGGCGCTTGGGCTGATGGGCACTGACAGAGACCCGGATTCTAATTTTGCAAAAGCCTTTATTTTAACATCTATTAAATATCCCACCGGCGGCTCAACAGAGTTTCAATACCAATCCAATGATTTTGATTTACAGGCTTCACAGATAAATGACCATTCTTATTTTGGCAAAGTGCCGCAGGTTTATGGAACCAGCCAGCAACTTATTTGGGATGCAGTACAAAAAAAAGTTGTGACAACCGATACGCTCGACATGCGCAACGAATATGTATACACGCAAAACCCCTTATCCGGCGCCAGTACATCGTATACTTCTATTACTGCAGCTTTCCGGTTTGGCAATTCGGGTGATTGTTCTACTTATAACCTCATGAGCCCAGGTGGCTCTGGTGTTATGTATTTTGAACTATACGACTCCACCGGTACTAACCTGGTTATGCACATTGACCCATCAGGCATCACCCAGGCATGTGGCACGGGCGTAACAACAAACTGCCTTGCGTGTGGCGGCGGGGTTCTTACTTATACTTTTACCGCTAACCTCAATCCTGCAAAATACGTATTCCGGGCATACTCAACTGGAACTACTTACAGTGTTGACCTGCAACAGATTGTCGTAAACTTCAATTGGTATGCTATGCAGTATTCGCAACCTACCTATAGCGGTCAGTCTGGCCCCTATTTTTCAGTGGGTGGCGGCCTAAGGATATGCCGCATAATAGACCATGACAGCATCAGCAGCAGCAACGATAAGGTTAGAAAATACATATACCACTATTGGGCTGATAAAACTAATTCAGGCACGACGCAGGAATACAGCTATGGCCGCCGGATGTCAAAACCCCAGTATTCCTATTTTTCCCTAACGCTTGATGCCAACTCACAAAACACCCCTTCAGGCTGTGCGGCAAATTATTATTTCGGCGCACACTTAATGCGGTCATCAGACAGCGATGTGCCGTTAAACGGCTCCGCTGCCGGTTCGGCAGTTGGCTACGACCAGGTAACAGAATTAGATGGTGAGAATGGCGAAAATGGCAAGAAAGTATACAACTACTACAACCAACCAGACTATGTATATTCTTATGGAGATCCCTATACAGGCGTACAGTTACCTATGCGGCCGCCCTATTCATCAAATATAGCAGATATACAAAATGGGTCTCTTTTGCAGGAGACGGACTATGCGAATGTGTCAAATGGCTTTATAAAAGTAAAAGATGTGCAAAACCAATACACCACCGGCAACGCTTTGCACAACGATGTGTATGGTTTTCAATACCAGCCGCTTACCGGTGTCGGCCATGGCGATAACTGTGCAAACACCAACTTACCCTATTGCGACCCGACCACCCTGCTTATTTCATTTTTCTCGCTCAAGTCTGATTGGGTTTATCTTTCTTCCACAGATGAAAAGTTATACAACCAGGGGGACACAACCCAATACCTGGAAACAGTAAGCCAATATTATTATGACGATACCGCGCACCTTATGCCAACGCGCGTTATAGCAAACAACAGTAAAGGTGAACAAATAACAACTACAACTACATACCCGCTGGATTATACTACCAACAGTACATCTGATGCGTTTAACCAGGGTATTAAAAACCTTGTGGCAAAACACGTTATAGCTGCGCCGGTGGAAAAATATGTGCAAAAAACCAAAAGTGATGGCACAAATATAGGGGTGGTTGGAAGTGTACTGACAACTTATAACAGCACCGACCCCACTCCATCATTAATTTATGAAACGATGCTTACAACGCCATCTACAACATTTACGCCGGCAAGCATAAATACCAGCGGCTTAGTTAAGGATGCCAGCTATGAGTCATTAATTTCATTTGATACCTATGATGCCAATGGCAACATATTGCAGCAGCACAAAATAAGTGATAACAGCCATGCGTATATATGGGATTACCAGGCAAGCCTGCCGGTTGCTGAAGCAGTCAATGCGCCCCAGGCAAAAATAGCGTGTACATCATTTGAAGCTGATGGCAGCGGTAACTGGAATATCACCTCTTCAACAAGGGATAATACATCAGCAATTACGGGCAGCCAGAGCTACAACCTCACTAACGGAAGCATAAATAAGAACAGTGGTATAGTGGCCGGCGATACGCTTGTTGTTTCATACTGGAGTAAAAATGGCAGCTACTCTGTTACAGGTACAACAGGCAGCGTACTTACCGGGAAAACAATAACCATCGGCGGTAACAGCTGGACCTATTATGAACACACTGTTACAGGGGTTACAACAGTTACAGTTTCGGGAAGCGGCAATATTGACGAATTGCGCCTGTACCCGAAGTATGCACAAATGACGAGCTATACTTTTGAACCTTTGATTGGTATGACAAGCCAGTGCGATGTAAATAACCGCGTGAGCTACTATGAATATGACGGGCTTGGGAGGCTGAAGGACATAAAAGACCAGGATGGCAATATTTTGAAAACATTTGAATACCACTATAAACAATAAACAACCCGCGTTTAAACCTTTATAATATGAAAATTAAAATATTGTTCTTTTTGTCGGTACTTGGCTGGCAGCTTGTTAAGAGCCAGGTAACCATTACAGGGCCTGCATGTGTGCTGCCCGGCGTGCAGTATCAATATCTTATTTCAACTACTGATACGGTAGGTTCAGGCATTCAGATATCTCTTACCAATGGCGCATTTACACAAACCGGCAACACATCGCTTAATGACAGCCTTGTATCATATGTGCTGGTTACATGGAATAGCGGTGCTTCTTCGGCTTCCATTTCGTTTAGCTCGCCTTCAGGCAGCACAAGCAATACCATAAACATCACCAGCCTGCTGCAGCCAGGCAGTATAGATACCGCATACCTTCAGCAAACAATTAATTATAATGCCGCAATTGCATCTTTTAATTGCAGCGCTGCAAATGGTGGCAGTTGCTCCCCATCATACTCGTACCAATGGCAGCAATCAACTGACAATTTGGTTTGGAATGATATTACAGGCGCAACAAACCAAAACTTTAATGCATCAGTAAGCATGGCACAAACCACATACCTGAGGAGAAAGGTTACCGAAACCACCTCGGGCTCGGTGGCTTATACCACAACAGCAACGGTATATGTTAACCCGCCAACCGGAGACAGTACCAGCACAGGGCTCAACATTGGAATAAAACCCAAAATTGCTACCGCTGTATCTAACACAATTGCACAGGTATCCGGCAATTATAACGTTGCGTTTAATTATGTAAGCTTGACAGCACTTTACCGCAAGCCTAACAACACTACACCAACACTAAACTCATTATAAATGCAAACATCTTTAATCCTGCAAAAAATATATCGTCTTAAATGGCAGTTGTTGCTATTGCTTGCATTTGCACCCTTTAAGCCCTTACTTAGCCAGGTATCCATCAGCGGGCAGACATGCGGCATTCCCGGCACGTCGTACACCTATACCATATCACCCATGTCGTTTAGTGGTACCATGACGTGGACATTGACAGGAGGTGTGATTACCGGATCCAGTAGTACGAGTGCGTCTGGATCCCCCCTTCCTAATATCAACGTTACATGGAGTACCGGTTATGCAACCGGCACTATTCATCTTGTAGCGCCCGGAGGCACCGCTAACTTAACGGTAACCTTAACCACTGCATTGGCAGGCGGCACCATAACCGCCAATGGCAGCCAGAATATTAATAATGGCGCAACGCCTGCAACTATAAGCTGTGGGGTTGCTTCTGGCGGCTACTGCACGCCAACTTATAATTATCAATGGCAATCGTCAACCGATGATGTAAGTTTTTCTGCAGTATCAGGCGCAACATCTCAAAACCTATCATTCTCTTCGGGGTTAACTCAAACAACATACTACAGGCGGATGGTAACAGAAACGAATACCAGCAATACCGCATATTCCGATGTAGCCACAATCATAGTTTACCCGGCCCTTAGCGCAGGCACTATCTCACCTTCAAGTGCAACTATTAATTACAATACCAGCCCCGGGGCATTAAGTGGAACCACACCAACAGGCGGCAACAGTACCTACACTTACCAATGGCAAAGCAGCCCGGATAACAGCACCTGGACAAACGTAAGCAGTGCTACTTCGCAGAACTACACACCGGGTAACTTAACTGCCACAACTTATTACCGCAGGCAGGTAACCAGCAATGGTGTTACCGCCTCAACCAATACCAGCACAATTACGGTTTACCCGCAATTGGTGGGGGGAACTACCAGTCCTTCGTCGGCTTCAATAAATTATAACACCAGTCCCGGTGCTTTAAGCTGCACTGTGGCCACAGGCGGCAACGGTACATACACATACCAATGGCAAAGCAGCCCGGATAACAGCACCTGGACGAATGTAAGCGGAGCAACCAGCCAGAACTATACACCCGGCAATTTAACTGCAACTACTTACTACAGGCGTGTAACAACGAGCAACAGCGCAACCGCTAACAGCAATACAAGCACTATAACCGTGTACCCACAGGTTACAACAAGCGTATCACCGTCTTCTGTAAGCATAAATTACAATACCAGCCCCGGCCTGTTAAATAATACACCCGGAGGCGGCACAGGCACATACACTTATCAATGGCAGAGCAGCCCTGATAACAGTACATGGACCAATGTTAGCGGTGCAACTTCGCAGGATTATACACCCGGCAGCCTTACCACTACTACCTATTACCGTGTAAATACTACCAGCAACAGTGTAACCATTACCAGCAATGTAACTACTGTAACCGTGTACCCGCAATTGGTTGCGGGCAGTGTAACGCCAACCAGCGCTACCATAAACTATAATACAAGCCCCGGCGCGTTAACCGGCGCTGCATCAACCGGTGGTAATGGAAGTTACGCATACCAATGGCAAAGCAGCCCCGATAACAGCACATGGACGAATGTAAGCGGCGCTACCAGCCAAAACTATACGCCCGGCAATTTAACAGCAACTACTTATTACAGGCGGGTAACCACAAGCAATAGTGCTACAGCTAACAGTAATACCAGCACCATTACCGTTTACCCGCAAATAACAACTTCTGTATCGCCATCGTCAACAAGCATTAACTATAATACCAGTCCGGGTTTGTTAAACAATACCCCTGGCGGTGGTAATGGCACGTATACTTATCAATGGCAGAGCAGCCCGGATAACAGTACATGGACGAACGTTAGCGGTGCAACATCTCAGGATTATACGCCGGGTAATTTAACGGCAACCATTTACTACCGTGTGCAAACTACCAGCAATGGTGTTACCGTAAACAGCAGCACCACTACCGTAACGGTGTACCCGCAATTAACGGCAGGCACTGCATCAGGCACAGCAAGCATTAACTATAACACTACGCCATCAACCCTAACCGGAACGGCAGCTACAGGCGGCAATGGCAGCTATGCCTACCAATGGCAGAGCAGTCCTGACAATAGCACCTGGACAAGTATTAGCGGCGCTACCGCCCAAAATTACAGCCCTGCCAGTTTAACAGCAACAACCTATTACCGCAGGCAGGCAACAAGCAACGGCGTTACCGTAAACAGCAATACGGTTACCATTACCGTGTATGGGCAGGTGACATCAGCTATAACAGTGGCATCGGTTAATATAAATTATAATACCAGCCCCGGGCTTATAACCAATGCAAAAAGTGGTGGTAATGGCACGTTTACCTACCAATGGCAAAGCAGTACTGACAATACTACTTACACAAACATCAGCGGCGCCACCAGCCAAAACTATACGCCCGGCAACCTTACGGCCCAAACATATTACCGCGTAACCACCACCAGCAATGGCGTAAGCGTGTACAGCAACATACTAACCATAGCGGTCTACCCACAGTTGCAGGCAGGCAGCATTGCGGGTAGCCTTACCCTAAGCTACGGCGGCATGGTAACACTTTGGGATAACACGTACACCGGTGGTAACGGTACTTATACTTTTCAATGGCAAAGCAGCCCGAATAACACAACGTGGAGCAATATTACCGGGGCCACAGATGATAACGTTACCCTTGCCAACCAGTTTACAAGCAGCTACTACCGGCTTAACATAACCTCAAACGGGGTAATGGTTACAACAACCGCTGTGCAAACGCTGCTGCCATTATACGGCGGCATTATAACCAGCGATAAGGCCAACGTGCCCAATACCACAACTGGCTTTACTTTAAGCAGCCAGCAAAGTGCTGCCAACGGCACCTGCAGCGGCAGCTATGTGTACGTGTGGCAAAGCAGCGCGGATGAAATAAACTGGGGCAATATTGGCAGCGCAAGCGTTACCGGCATAAGCGCAGCTACTTATTACCGCAGGCAGGCTATTTGCAATGCTGATACTGCTTACAGCAATACCATACGCGTAAATGTGTTGCCAACCACGCCAACGCTTATTGCACCAAATACAGCAACCGCACCTGCTGCTGGCACAGCAACGGCTATTGCTATGCCAACTGATTACAGCGGCCTTAGCACCACCAACATAAACTATATACGCACACGCGATTTTACCAAACCGGGCATAACCGATACCACCACGGCCAACAGCCAAACAGGCATTTATGATGTGCACCAGGTAACACAGTATTTTGATGGCCTGGGCAGGCCTATTGAAACGGTGGCTATGAAGGCTACGCCTGCGCAGCATGACTTAATAAGCACCAACTACTACGACCAGTTTGGGCGTGAAGTGCAAAAATACCTGCCCTACAGCGACGCTGGCAGCAGCGGCAATTTTAGAACAGATGCACCCACCCAGCAGCCCGCGTTTTACAACACGTTATTAAGCAGCACCGAGGCCTATTATTACCAGAATATAACGTTTGAAGCCTCCCCGCTAAACAGGCCGCTTAAAACCACTGATGCCGGCAAAAGCTGGACGGGTAATAACCGTGGCACAAGCCTGCACAGCCGCACCAACAACCTGTTTGACAGCGTGCGTATTTGGGCCATTACCAGCGGGTTTAACGATATACCCACTACCAGCACCAGCTACCTGCCGGGCATGCTTGTAGTTACAGAAACCAGCGACGAGAATGATACTAAGGTAGTGGAATATAAAGACCTGGAAGGCCACGTGATATTAAAGAAGAGCCAGTTGGCAGATGCACAGGGCGTTGGCTATGGTAGCTGGCTATGTACCTACTATGTGTATGATGATTTAGGCAACCTGCGATGTGTAATAAGCCCGCGGGCAGTGCAATACCTGCAACAGAATAGCTGGGCCTTAAGCGGTACCGTGGCTAATGAGCTTTGCTTTAGGTATGGCTACGACAAGCGCAGGCGCATGATAGCCAAAAAAGTGCCCGGCGCAGGCGAAGTGGATATGGTATATGATGCCAAAGACCGCCTGGTGATGGCACAGGACAGCACAGAAGAAATACAGGGCAGGTGGATGGTAACCGTGTATGATACGCTGAACCGCCCCATAAAAACAGCTTTATGGAACAATAGCAATAACGCCAGCTACCACCAGGGCACTGCCTACGGCAGCAACAACTATCCCACGCTTAGCGGCACATATACAGTGGAAACGGAAGCATTTTTTGATAGCTACGCCTGGCTGAGCCGCAGCGATATAAGCTTGAGCGGGCATGCTTATACAACGCTTTTTAACCATACCACTGATTTACCGGTAATACAAACCACGCCTTATGACTTAAACCCAACAGCCGCCAGCGTGCAGATAAGAGGGATGGCTACCGGCACGCGTGTAAATATACTTGACCCCACCGGCACTACTACGGGCTACCTGTACACGATAAGCTGGTATGACGATCATAACAGAGCGATACAGGCGCAGGCCAGCAATATAAGCGGGGGCTGGGACACAATAACCACCAAGTATGATTTTAGCGGCAAGGTGCTGAGCACCTGCGACGCACACAGCATAACCAGCAGCAGGGGCACTATTAAATGGAACCAGCTAACCACCGCCATGAATTACGACCAGGCAGGCAGGCTGGTTACCACCAAGAAGTACCTGAACAACAGTACTACCGCTGAGACCATACAAAACAGCAGCTATGATGAATTAGGCCGCGTAAGCAGCAAACAGCTTGGCAACAGGCCTGTTGAAACGCTTGGCTATGGCTACAACATAAAAGGCTGGCTAAAGGGCATAAACAGCACGTATGCACGCACGGCGGGCAGCACCAGCAACTGGTTTGGTATGGATATAAGCTACGATTATGGGTTTAACCAAAACCAGTATAACGGCAATATCGCGGGCATAATATGGAAAACAAACGGCGACGACAGCGCCAAGGCCTATGGTTTTGATTACGACAATATAAACCGCCTGTTGAAGGGCGATTTTACCCAGCAAATTGGCAGCAGCTACAGCAAGGGCAACCAGCTTGATTTTAATGTGGATAGCCTTACCTACGATGCCAACGGCAACATACTGTTGATGCAGCAAAAAGGCGTGGTAGTAAATACCAGCAGCGTGATTGACCACCTTGTTTATACCTACCAGCAAAGCAACCTGTGGAGCAACAAACTTGCCAAGGTGGCAGATAATAGCGGCGTTACCGCCGCGTTAGGCGATTTTAAAGACAGCACCAATACCAACGACGATTACCGCTACGATGGCAACGGCAACCTGAACCTTGATAATAACAAGCATATTGATACCATTGCCTACAACTTTTTAAACCTGCCGCAAACGGTGCATCTAAAAGGTAGGGGCACAGTAAACTATGTGTACGATGCGGTGGGCACTAAGCTTAGAAAAATAGTTATTGACAGTACTGGCGGCCCGGTAAAAGACACCGCCACCACTTATATAGGCGCCTTTATTTACCAGAACGATACCCTGCAGTATATAGGCCACGAAGAAGGCCGCATAAGGCCAAAACTGGTTGATCCAGCAGGCGGATGGGTAACCGGCAACATACAGTACGTGTATGATTATTTTATAAGAGATCATTTAGGTGACGTACGCATGACGCTGACCGAAGAAGCACAAACAGATGCTTATGCAGCCACCATGGAAAACAAAAATGCCACTGTGGAAAATGCGCTGTTTGACAGCGTAAGCAGCACACAGTATGCCGTACCTACAGGTTTTGAGCCGACAACAGGCGCGGACACGAGCAACCATTTTGTGAGTAAGCTTAACAGTGCCAATAAAAGAGTTGGCCCAACTATTTTATTAAAAGTAATGGCGGGTGATACCTTAACCGCAAGCAGTTATGCATGGTATAGTGGCGCTGTACAGGCGCCCGGCAGCCAGCCAAGCCTATTAAACAGCTTAGCTACGCTGTTTGCTGATGGCGTAATAGGGAGCGCCAGCGGCAAATTTATACCCGCGCAGGAAGGCGCCATAAGCACGGCAGCGGGCCCTAGTCTAACAGCATTATTAACCGCTAAGGATGCGGCCTACAGCAGTGCCGCGCCAAAAGCATTTTTAAACTGGGCCCTGCTTGACGACAGGTTTAATTATGTGCAGGGCGGCGTTACGCAAATACCCACTATAACCGCCGGCCAAAACAAGCAGGTTATAGTAGCAAACCTGCCAACTGTGATACCGAAAAATGGTTACCTTTATGTGTACGTGAGCAACGAAAGCCCACAGGATGTGTTTTTTGATAACTTGACAATACAACACCATAGGGGGCCGCTCTTGGAAGAAAGCCATTATTATCCGTTTGGGCTGGTAGAAGCGGGGATAAGCTCGCAAAGTGCTGGAAAATTGGAGAATTTGAAGAAATATAATGGGAAAGAATTACAACATAAAGAGTTTGGTACGGGTGAGGGTTTGGAATGGACTGATTATGGAGCAAGGATGTATGATGGTCAAATAGGGAGGTTTTTTACCATGGACCGTTTCGCAAGTAAATACTATGCGCTTACGCCTTACCAATACGCCGCTTCAAATCCGGTATTGTTTATAGATGTAAACGGTGATAGTGTTTTCGTTTATGGGCAAAATAATCAAAAACTATTTTATCAAAATGGCAACCTTTGGGATGCAAAAGGGAAAAGATATAAAGTTGGAAACGATAAATTTGCTTCCAGAACCTTGAGCGCGTTAAATGCGATTGCCTTTGGGGGAACTTTTGGCAGGGAGGCCCTTAATGAAATGTCAAAGCCCAAGTCTCCTGCGTATAATATAAAAGAAGCAGGCGGAAAAGACGATTTGGCAGATAAAAACGTCTTTACCTCGGACAAGCATACAAATATTGCATCTTTAAATACCGCCTATATTAATTGGGACGAAAAGGATGTTGCTGCAACTTCAGACGGTGTACAAGAGATAAGTGATTATCAAAAACTTGGGCATGAATTAGGCCATTTATGGAGCTATAATCATGGATTTAAGGATGAAACTCAATGGAACGATGGCAGTGCCATCAAGGATGAATGGTATGCTATAACATTCGAGAATAATTTGAGAAAAGAACATTTCGATCCAATTAGAACCCATTACGCACTTCGGTCTCAAGTAACATCCGATAAGAAATTCGAAAGTTATAGAGTAATGGTGTTTGGAGCCTATATAAACCGAAGCGGGCAATTTGACGTTGGTTGGTCGGAAGTAAACGATCCCAGGCAAACAACTAATCAAGTACTAAAGCATTAACAATGAATAAAGTTGCAATCTATTGTATTTGTATCGCGTTGATCGGTTGTAAAACTGTTGATTCTTCCAATAACAACAGGTCAAAACAATTGCAGGTACAGATCATTGAATGTATGAGCGCATCTAAAGTCGCTTTGCTGGTTGATACTTCTTTAATAAAGTACATCTCAGATTCCGTTGTAAAGAATGTAGATTCTCTTGAGTCCGTAACGATTTTTGATATATTTAGGTTGACCAGTTACGAACGGCGAGGCCTAATTCAGGTAAATGATTCGGACAAATTTTTTCAATACTCAAAAAATGATAATAATGCTCCTTTTATTTTTAAAAAAGAAGCTGGTGACTATACCCCTTTGAAGACACTGGCGCTATTCTTGGCCAAAGATTTTAACAAAAATATTGACAGTGTTACTCATATACCCAACAATAATATGCAGACAGATGCCTCAAGCCTCATAATTACCCGTGTTACAATGCATAAAAAAGAAGGTAATTGTACAACTGCGATAACGCAATATTAGCCAAGAGAATGTTTGAAATTAGGGGAATAAATGAGCTTTTTTTCCAGCTAACGCAGGGTATTAAAGCCGTCTTTTACCCCCAACTCTCCCTAGCGTGGGAGAATAAAAAGCTGTAACTGTTCTCTGTTGCTCGTAGCTATGAGATAAAATAAAAGCCCTGTCTCTGGCGTGTATTTAAAGAGATAAAAACAAGGTATTTAGACAGCCGCTTGGTGTAGAGCCTGGCTGCTGTTTTAGTAAATAGCTATCTTTATGTATATGTGAGCAATGAGAGCCCACAGGATGTGTTCTTTGATAATGTTACCGTACAGCATCACCGCGGTCCGTTGTTGGAAGAAAGCCATTATTATGCTTTTGGTTTGGCAATGGCCGGACTTACCGCAAAGGCAGCCGGCAAAGCAGAAAACAAGTACAAGTTTAATGGCAACGAAATACAGCATCAGGAGTTTAGTAATGGTGATGGTCTTGAAACAATGGATTTTAATGCGCGGATGTATGATGCTCAAATTGGCAGGTTTTGGCAAGTTGACCCATTAAGCAACCAGATGCGTAACTGGAGCCCCTACGCTTTTAGTTTTGATAATCCGATTAATTATGCAGATCCAGAGGGCTTAAGCGGCCAAAAGGACACAGCAGGCAAGCTGAACCTAAAGTTACCTGTAAAAAAGGAGCCTAAGGCGCAACCCAAGCCCCAACCGCAACAGCCTGACCCTCCACAGGAAAAACCTGCGCCGCAGCCAGAGCAGCCTCAGCCAACCCAGCCGCAGCCGAGTCAGCCCCAGCCATCGCCGCAACAAGTTCAGCCAGACCCGCAGGATGATACGCCGCAACAGCCAGACCCAGGGCCGCCGCCACCTCCTGATTTAAGCAAATTGCCGCCCCCTCCTGAATTGCAAAAGGCTTCCGAGGAGGATATTAAAAAAGGAATGGAAGAATGGGAAAAAGTTGCAACAACAATGAGTGTCAGCGAGATTGTTGAGGTTGGGCTTGATAAAGCCGGTAAAGCGGCAAAAGCTGCCGGAAACGCATCCACCGAAGCACAAATTGCAACACAGTTAAAAGAAACTGGTGAGTTAGCGGAGACGACTGCTAAAGTATTTAAGGTTGTTGGAAAGGTGGCGGGAATTGCCACTGCAGCTATATCTATTAAAAAGGCATGGGACGATCCTACTGTTGGACATATCGCCAAAGCAGTTGGGCAAACAGTGCTAATTTTCGTGAAAACGAACCCGATTGTTACAACAATCTTGGTAATTGCCGATGTGACAGGGTTCACAGATTGGTTATTTGATAAATTTTAATGATATGAAGTTATTAAATTTTGTAGCTTATCTTTTTTACAGGTATTATTCTAAAGGGAAAACATACGGCATGGAGTATATCAATACGATTGCAGCATTAGTAATGTTATCTTTCCTAAATGTATTTGCCGTTTTAATTATTTTTAATGGCACAGCTGTTATCCCTTTGGATAAGGAACACAGAGGGGCAACACTTCTTAAAGGAATGATTTTTATTTGCCCTTGGTTTCTGCTTTTTGTTGCCCTAATCAGAAAAAAAACCTTAGAGGCGCTAACTTACTCCCCAAAGGTTATAAAAAGAGGTAATTTTTTTTTAATTTCTTATATAGTGGCTTCAATTGCGTTAATTGTATTGTTAATATATTTAAAAAAGGGGATTAGGTCTGTTACACATATCTAAAGCGTTAAAAACCTAATTATTATTGATATGTAAAAACCGTCTCAAACAGACGGTTTTTTCGTATACAACAGGCTAAAAGGTATAAATAGTACCTACGCTGTTACAGCAACCAATACCAGCAACTGGTTTGGCATGGATATAAGCTACGATTATGGCTTTAACCAAAACCAGTACAATGGCAATATTGCGGGCATAATATGGAAAACCAATGGCGATGACAGCGCCAAGGCCTATGGCTTTGATTACGACAATATAAACCGCCTGCTGAAAGGCGATTTTACGCAGCAAATCGGCAGCAACTACAGCAAGGGCAACCAGCTTGATTTTAACGTAGATAGCCTCACTTATGATGCTAACAGCAACATACTGCTGATGCAACAAAAAGGTGTGGTGGTAAACACCAGCAGCGTGATTGACCATCTGGCCTACACCTACCAGCAAAGCAATCTCTGGAGCAACAAACTGGCCAAGGTAGCAGATAACAGCGGCGTAACAGCCCCACTGGGTGACTTTAAAGACAGCACCAACACCAATGATGATTACAGGTATGATGGTAACGGCAACCTTAACCTTGACAATAACAAGCATATTGATACCATTGCCTATAACTTTTTAAACCTGCCACAAACGCTGCATGTAAAAGGCAGGGGCACGGTAAACTATGTGTATAACGCAATGGGCACCAAGCTTAGGAAGATAACCGTGGACAGCACCGCAGGCGGTGCTAGAGATACTGCCACCACTTATATAGGCGCGTTTATTTACCAGAACGATACCCTGCAGTATATAGGCCATGAAGAAGGCCGCATACGCCCCAAATTAATTGACCCTGCCGGCAGCTGGGTAACCAGCAACATACAGTACGTATATGACTATTTTATAAAAGACCATTTAGGAAATGTTCGCATGACGCTGACGGAAGAAGCGCAGGTTGATGCCTACGCCGCTACGATGGAAAATAAAAATGCTACTGTGGAGAACGCGTTATTTGACAGCGTGAGCAGTACCCAATATGCAGTACCCGCAGGCTTCGAGCCGACAACAGGTGCCGATACCAGCAACCATTTTGTAAGCAAGTTAAACAGTGCGAATAAACGGGTTGACCCAAGTATATTGCTAAAGGTGATGGCGGGCGATACTTTAACTGCAAGTACCTACGCATGGTACAGCGGCGCAGTGCAGGCACCAGGCAGCCAGCCAAGCTTGCTTAACAGCCTGGGCACCCTGTTTGCGGATGGAGTGATAGGTACCGCCAGCGGTAAATTTATACCAGCGCAGGAAAGCGCTATAAGCACGGCCGCAGGCCCCGGCTTAACAGCATTTTTAACAGCTAAGGATGCCGCTTATAGCAGCGCAGCCCCCAAAGCATTTTTGAACTGGGCCCTGCTTGATGAACGGTTTAATTATGTACAGGGCGGGGTAACGCAAATACCCACTATAACAGCCGGGCAAAGCAAGCAGGTACTAACCGCCAACCTGCCAACAATAATACCAAAAAATGGCTACCTTTATGTATATGTGAGCAACGAAAGCCCACAGGATGTGTTCTTTGATAATGTTACCATACAACACCACCGTGGGCCATTGCTGGAAGAGAGCCACTATTATCCGTTCGGGCTAGTGCAGTCGGGGATAAGCAGCCAAGCAGCGGGAAGATTGGAGAATAAGTATAAGTATAATGGCAAGGAATTGCAACATAAAGAGTTTGGCACTGGTGAAGGATTAGAGTGGGAAGATTATGGAGCAAGGATGTATGATGCACAAATAGGGAGATGGATGGTAATAGACCCGAAAGTTGATAAATATTTTCCTCTTTCGCCTTACAATTATGCACTCGATAATCCAATCACATTTATTGATCCTAATGGTAAAAATGCCGTAGCCGCTGTTAACGATAAAAAGAAAACTATCGTGATAAGTGCTGTTTACTATGTACGAAGCGAGGATGGTGGCTCTAACGCTGGGCAAGAATTAAAATATTCGCCAAAGGAAATAGCGGCTATGCAAAAAGATATAAACAAATATTTAAATAAGCAAGGGTATAAGGTAACAGAGGGTAACTATAAGGGCTATTCAGTAACTTTTGATTTAAAGTTTAAGGCTGGAGGCGATGGTGCGGATATACGCGCGAAGGCAGCGGCGCAGAAGGATATATGTGGTGATAAAGATGGCAACTCATTTACAAACGGGAGCTCAACAAAAATATCGCAGTTTGTCGATAAGCCTGTATTAGATCCGGCAACTGGTAATCAGGCAACTACTGACGACGGCACGCCGCTATACAAATCTGATGGAGGACTTACTTTCGGAAATAATGACGTAACTATGAATCAAAAAAAGGATGATATGAGGAATAGAATACATGAAATTTTCCATACTCTGTATTTTGACCAGGATAATGCAAAAGACGGGATTGGGAGTTATAATGACGGTGTTCACCAAGCTGATATGCCAAATAAAAATGATATTAATTTATTAATTAACAATAACAAATTACCTAAAGTTGATGCAAATTCAATATTACAAGAAGTTTTTTCTAAAGTTCCTCTTATGCTTTAGCCAAATTATAATAATGAAAGAGGCGGCAGGACAAAGTTGTATTTCAGTTAACGACACGGTTCTATTAATTAAAATTGAGGGGTTTATGCAAAATGGCAAGCCATTTACGAATTATTTCACCTTTAAAAATGATCAATATGATAGTTTAATAAAGAGAGTAGATACTATTGATGACATGGCCAAATTGATTGCCTATTTTGGTGAGGCTGGTGTTATTACATTTCCTCTAATGGAAAGAAATATTTATGTAAATAATAGCTGCTATTCATTTAAATCTAAGATCGAAAGAGATAGCTTTATAACAAACAGTCTGAATTGCTTTGACAGATTCGATAAAACGTTTAAAAAAATGAAAACTCTTTTTTTTAAAGATTCAAGCCAAGCACAAATATTTTTCACTAAGTCACGAGTTTCTTTCTGGAAAAAAGATGCTGTTGGAGAAATGTTTACATATAGTACCGGGATGTTTTTTTCTAAAATGTTAAAATACTCAAAATCTTTTTATTATGACATCGCAGATGTCCCCCGTTATCATTAGGGCTCGGCAAAATTAAAATAAGCTTGCTGCTATGCTTGTGAGTTAGCGCGGCAATACGGACTTTTAATAAAAGTCGGTTTCGGGCTGAAATTTGAAAAGTAAAAATTTTTCCTTCTCCGCAGAGTGTCCTTTGGATAGCCAAGCGCGCGGGCAAGGCGCTCTGCGGCAGGTTTAGCACAAAAGCTAAATAAAGGTACAAAAGCCGGCAATTCTCCATCATCTTGTTAAATCAATATCCTGCAATTCCATATAACTTGTTACTGTATATATACCCTGTTCCCCGGTTATATAAAACTTTGCTGAACTGTGTATATACTCCTCTGGCACAGCAGCCAGCCGCGGCATGCATTGGCATGGGTTTAGATGCATGTACTGCAGCTTTTGCTGAATAAATGCCTCTGCGCGGCATTCTTTCCAGTCAAATGATGGCTCAAAAACTTTATGTATTTTGTTCCTTTTGCTGTCAATGCTATTTACCATGGCCTGCATTTCTCCAAGCAGCAGGTTTTTATTTTTACTCCTCAATATTTGCACCACCTCGTAGGCCATAAACCTTTTACCATTGCCAATAATTGTATTGATGGGCTGCGGGCTATTTTTAAAAGCTATTATGGCGTGTACGTGATGTGGCATTATTACATAACCAATTATATAATGGCCGCCGGCCTTTAAAATATCAAACCAGTTATACACAACGTTATAAGCGTTGCATATTTTAAATAATGGCAGCCAGCGGGCGCATGTAAATGTAAAAAAATATATGCTGTTGTTATAGGGGACTTTTTTTCGTACACCCATGTTATAAAGATAATATAGTGCCGGGCTTTTTGTTTTATATTTGGCTGTTGTACTAAGCATGCCGCAGAGTGCCTTGCCTTACACATAGCTATGCGAAGGACACTCTGCAGAAAAGGGAAGGGACACTCTGCGGTGAAGGGAAATGGAAAAGACAAGACAGTCGATAAATTTGATAACTAGTCAAGAGATATTTTCAATATATGAGTATGAAACAGTTTTTGTTTTCCCTTTTTTTGTTTTTTGGCTTACTTCCTAATGTTTGTAGGTGCCAGATACACGGCAGATACGTTATTATATCGTTTGATCACTATGTTAGTTTTGGCATGCACGGTTTGCAGCGATATTATTGGATTTTTCCGACAGATTCGATAAAACCAAATCATAAAATTGTATTATGTAAACTCTTGCGAAGTGATTACTCGCAAGAAGATTTGGCAAAGTGTTGCAATGGCATCGAAATAGACCCAAAAGATATTCGTCAGACGCCGCATTTTTCATTTAGCCAAAAGCACTATGATGAGCTTCAACACTTTGATGATGTTGTTTTAAAACGAAGAAAAAGGCTGGCTACAGTTAAAAAAAGTTGGCAATATTTTTCTAATCGTAAAGAGTATTTACGGATTTTTATAACACCAGTTACGGGTAATTTCTGTTTTTCGCCGCTTGCAAAAACAGGCGAGAAAGCCACAGGTTATAGCGGCAATATTTATATCCCTATTTCTTCGTTTGAATACGATAAAACATTTTGGGATGATGAAAAGGCGAAAAGTATTTTGACGCATGATTTTGCAGGCATGGAATATTGGATGACCTTTACGCCATATTGAAATTTGCTTCCCTTCCCCGCTATGAGTAGTGTTCAGCAAAATTAAAATAAAGCGAGTTGCTATACGTATGATTTAGCGCAGTACTACGGACTTATAATAAGAGCAAGTTTTGGGCTGAAATTTGGAAAGCAAAAGCTTAAAATTTTAAACAGCCGTTTGGTATAGAGCCAACCGGCTGTTTAAGTAAATGGCTACCTTTATGTATATGTGAGCAATGAAAGCCCACAGGATGTGTTCTTTGATAATGTTACAATACAGCACCATCGGGGGCCGTTGTTGGAAGAAAGCCATTATTATACGTATGGGTTAACGCAGGTAGGGATAAGTAGCAAATCAACTGGAAAATTAGAGACCAAATATAAATTTGTTGGTAAGGAAATACAGAGTGAAGAGTTTAGCGATGGTAGTGGATTGGAAATTTTCGATTTTGGAGCAAGAAGCTATGATCCGCAAATTGGCAGGTGGTTTAATGTTGATCCGCTTGCGGACAGAACGAGAAGGTTTTCTTCTTATAACTATGCATTTGATAACCCCATTCGATTTATAGATCCAGATGGAATGGCTCGCAAAGTTGATTTAGGCGCAGAAGAGTATGCTAGAAGATATGCGGAAGACAAAAGGAAATCTCACGGAATAGACGATAATAATGACAATGCAAATATTTCTGTCAGTAAGGTCAGTGGCGGTTTTTATGGATATCAGCATACAGATACGCAAGTGGATCCTACGACAGGCGACAAGAAGAGTGTTGACTATACAGAGAAGAATCCGTTAGTTGCGCTTTTAAGAATAAAAGTGATTTCTGATAAAAGTAGCGATGGGCTTCAAATAATTCAGATTCATCATGGATTTTCGGCAGCACCTGCAGAGATACCGGGCGCACCGGATTATAATGTGACAGTCGTAGATAATAAAATTCACACAAGGAACGGTGACAAAGAAGCAAATCCCGGAACTCCATATTATAACTCAAGCGATAATTTATCGGACCCCAATTACGCAAACGCAACATGGGATGCATCAACTAATTCAGGAGAAATAACATTAAAAGATATCCCCAGTGTAGCGGAACATGAGGATAAGACAAATTTTGAAACCTATTTTGTACTTAAAAATTATGACAATAGTGGCAAAGACTTAATAGTTGCTAGAGTGGACTGGGGTTTTACATCTCCATCTGTCTTAACTGCAAAGCCATCCGGCACTTCTTCGCCAGCAATTTCATTAACAAATTCATTCTCTAAAGCAGCCGCCAATGCAGTTAGTGCAGAATATCCAGGATATCAAACATATTAAACTTTAATAAATTGTGTATGAAAAAAATTTGGTCCATATTTTTTGCTGTGTGTATTATCATAGTTTGCAATTATGAAAAATTGAAGTCTGAAAATTTTCCTATTTCTAATCTGGCATTTTGCGATGATTCTATAAGTAAAGCTAATTTTTTTGTGTTGGCGAGATCTCTAA
>JABDGS010000073.1 GCA_013285915.1 Bacteroidota bacterium | reverse complement strand
CAACAATAACATCCCATAGGCGGTTGGGCTTATTAAGTTCGCGCAGCAGGAACACCTCTATTTTAGCACCGGTCTTTTCCTTGCGTCCATACATACGGGCAGGAAAAACCTTGGTATTGTTTACAACAAATACATCTTTATCGTCAAAATACTCAAGAATGTCTTTAAAGTGTTTGTTTTCAATGTTTCCGGTTTTGCGGTGAACAACCATCATACGGCTGTCTTCGCGGCGTTTTGTAGGGTTTTGTGCTATCAGGTTGAGGGGGAGATCGAAGCGAAATTGAGATAATTTCATGTTTTTCTACCAGTTTTTTTACCAGGCCACATGAGTTCACCTGCCGGCCAAACCCGGTCTGATAGTAAACGTCATGTTACGGCATGAGGTTTATAAAAGTGTGCGAAGGTACGGTAAAATACCTAACACTTGCGCAATACAGCAAAATTTGTGCAAAAGGGTAAAATAAGCCATTTCGTCACTTA
The DNA here is from genome assembly GCA_013285915.1 of Bacteroidota bacterium. Classification (GTDB taxonomy): domain Bacteria; phylum Bacteroidota; class Bacteroidia; order Chitinophagales; family Chitinophagaceae; genus JABDFW01. Next base: position 22,127 of record JABDGS010000073.1, on the reverse strand, counting down.
CATACGCCTGTAAATACTGCCACCAAAAACTTCTATCTTCGTCATGTTTCAACTCTATTGCTATGAAGAAGATTTGGTTAGCTATCCACATCTTATTAATCGCGCCGCTATTTTCAATCGCTCAAAAAGAAATAGAGATAAAATCTTTTGATGAGAGGCTGGAGCTGGCCAAATGGATGACGGATTACAATGAGATCACTGATATAACTGGCGACAGCCTGCCAAAAACATTGCGGACGGGACAGGATAAAGCAGGCTTCGAAAAATTTTGCTACAGGGATACCGATGCTGCCACATGGCATGCCATTTATGGTAGTCTTGAAAATGGTGCGTATCATATCAACGTCAACTTTACGGCAAATGTGTACGGAAAAGTTAGCCGGGGTTCCGATGCGCCAGACACATTATTTTTAAACAGCTTTGCCAGGGCATTAATAAACGGCCACAAACTGGTGCCTGACTCTTTCGGCATACCTTTTCATCAGTTTATTATGCAAAACCAGGATAAAACATTGTCTGTTTGGTTAATGCCTGCTTACAATTATAACAGCCACCTGGTACCTTATGGCTGCGATTTTTATGGCCGGTTTGACGCCACAGGCAATAACTTGCTGGAAAAACAGGCAAACATTCAACCATTACTTAGATCGTTTCCGCTGACCAATGAAATGGCAAAAGCCAAACAGCACGATATTACACTGGATTACCGCAATATGGATGATCCGCCTATTGGCGGTATATACTTTGCCTGGCGCTATAAAGGTTATTTCAGAACAATATCAATTGTAACAAAAAAAAGTACATCCTTATTACAAAGGGGCAATGTTTATAATTTTTGGTGGACACACTATGAACGAAATGATGAATAGCAGGTGGCACCTTGATGGATGCGTTAGACCGTTATTAGGCTAAGCGCCTGCATTTCTGAATAATCAGGCCTGTTGCACTCACCCATTTTATCATTCATTTACCACAAAAAATTTTATTAAACCGGTAATTTTCGGCATCTTCAATACGTAGTAACTGAATATGCTATGAAACGAATTTTTACCCTGGCTTTGTGTGTTCTTGTGGTTTCTTCTGCATTCGCCCAAAAGGGCAAACACCAGTATCCCAGCGTTTTTTGGGAGATTACCGGAAATGGGCTTAAAACACCCAGTTACCTGTTTGGTACCATGCATGTAAGCAATAAAATGGTATTTCACCTCAGCGATTCATTTTACAATGCCATACAGCGCTGCGACGAAGTTGCACTTGAATTAAACCCGCTGCACTGGCAGCCGGATATGATGAAGCTTGATAAAGCGCAGGCAGATATGGGCACATATATGAAAAGCGGCAACAGTGATTTTATAAGCGAAAGTGCATTTAAAATTGACGATTACACTGATGATTTAAAAGGTGCCCTTACAGAGCAGCCCGCCCAAATAAATGGCCTGTTATACCGCACGCAACAGCAGACCGCGGATTACGAAGAGAATACTTATTTAGACCTGTACATATATCAAACCGGAAGAAAGCTGGGGAAAAAGGCCGGCGGTGTTGAAGATTATTATGAAACAGAAAGAATAGTGTTTGAGGCCTACCGCGACATGGCGAAGGACAAAAACAAAAAACAACCTGATACTGACGGCGCATCAGACTACGACATACAAAAAAAAATACAGGATGCCTACCGTACCGGCGACCTCGATATGCTGGATTCGTTAGAGAAATTTCAGTTTAACTCACCGGCATACGTAGAGAAATTTTTATACAAGCGTAACGAGATACAGGCAAATAGTATTGATACCATTCTACAAAAAAACTCCCTTTTTGTAGGGGTGGGCGCAGCACATTTACCGGGCCCGCGCGGCGTAATTGAACTGCTGCGTAAAAAAGGCTATACCCTGCGACCAATTATTATGCAGGACCGCGATGCAGACAGGAAAGATGCTGTTGACAAAATGAAAGTGCCTGTTGCTTTTAACCAGGTTGCAACCGAGGATAGCATGATAACCATGCAAATGCCAGGGCCATTATACAATAAAAATGTTGGTAAACCCGGTGGCAGTAATAGCTGGCAATATGCGGATATGGACAACGGATCGTACTATATGCTTACACGTGTTAAAACTCATGCGCCACTGCTTGGGCAAACACCAGCAGATGTACTGAAAAAGGTTGATAGTATGCTGTACGAGAACATTCCTGGAAAGATTATTAAAAAAACTGCCATTACAAAAAATGGTTACCCTGGCTTTGATATTACTAATAAAACCAGGCGTGGTGATATACAGCGCTATAATATTATTGTTACGCCTTTTGAGATACTTGTTTTTAGAATGAGCGGTAACGATATGTATGTGGATGGTAAAGAAGCTGATACTTTTTTTAATTCAATAAACATAAAGACCAAAACGGCGGGGTGGCAAAATTACGCATCACCTTCCGGAGGTTTTACGGTGGCATTGCCGCAGCAACCAAGTATACTGCTTAATACAGCTATGAGCGATAACGTAGACCGCTGGGAGTACGAAACAGTTGATAGCAAAACTGGTAATGCTTACGCTGTTTGGAAAAAAAGCGTTATGAATGACGACTTTTTGGAAGAAGACACCTTTGACCTGAGTCTTATGGAGCAAAGCCTTAAGCGCAGCGATATTATTGACAAGGAAGTAAGCCGCGGTTTTGGCAGCCTAAGCGGGTATAAGACATTGAATATGCAGTTTTCGCTTAAGAGCGGTGGCGTGATTTATGCGCAGGCTGTTTTGCGCGGGCCGCATTACTACATGCTTTTACAGCGCGCAAATACAAAAGCTTCAAAAGAAAGCAAGTTCTTTTCATCCTTCGCACTTAACAATTTTGCGTATCCAGAACCCGTTTTATTTACCGACACCCTTATGCATTTTTCGGTAAAAACACCGGTGCACCCGTCGCTTGATGTAAAGCTTGTAAACATGCTAAGCCAGGCATTAAATGACGATAGCTACAATGAAATACAAAACCGTTTTTCATACTGGCCAAGGGATAAATATGCAACGTTCAGCAGCGATTCAACAGGTGAAATGGTGCAGGTGAGTGTATCAGAATACCCCAAATATTATTATGCAAAAGATTCTGCTGCATTCTGGAAATCTCGCCTCAATTTAAAAAGTGATGACCATGACCTCGTGCTTAGATCAAAACAATTTATTGCAATTACCGACTCCTGCAAGGGGTATAAAGTCGTATACACAGATACCAATACTGTAAGGCAAATTACCTGCTATACCTTATTGAAAGATAACCGTTTGTACCGTATTACGGCAATTGGCGATACCGTTAGCAAACCCGGCAGCTTTGTACAAACTTTTTTTGAAACCTTCAGGCCGGAGGGCAAAAACTTAGGGCCATCGGTATTTGAAAATAAGCTGGACCTGTTTTTCAAAGACTTTGCAAGCGCAGATTCTGTAACCAAAAAAAGGGCTAACAACGCGATATCGCATATAAAATTTGGAGCCAAAGGTGTTGACAGGCTTGTTGCTGCTATTAACGGGTTAACATATACCGACAAAGATTATTTTGAACTTAAATCAAGATTTATTGATGAACTCGGCTTTGTTGATGACAGCACGAGTGTGGACAAAGTTGTAAATGCCCTTAATAATATTTATATACAAACAGCTGACACAAGCTATTTTCAAAATGCAGTATTAACTGCACTTGCACGCCTGCAAACAAAAAAATCGTATGCGTTACTGAAAACTTTTATAACACAGGATGCGCCTGTGTTTGATGATGCTGAAGCCTACAGTTCGTTTTTCGAGTTTTTTGAAGACTCACTGGCCCTGGCCAAAACTCTGTTTCCTGATATATTGCAATTGGGCACTATTGAGGATTATAAAGGCCCTGTTACCAATTTGCTGCGGGTAATGGTTGACAGCGGCTTTGTTGCAGCGAACGAGTATGAATCTTACTACAACAAGTTGTATTTTGACGCAAAAATTGAATTAAAAAAACAACAGAACAGCGATGAGAAATTGCTGGAGAAAGAAAGTAAGGAAAGCGACGACGATAATAACGCAACCAGTGGGTACAATTTTGGATACCGGCGTACATTAGCCAATTACGGTGCAAAAACTTACAGAACCAACACTGATATTGGCATAAGTGATTATTCGGTGCTGTTGTCGCCATTTTATGATACGCACCCGGCTATACCAAAGTTTTTTGATAAACAACTACAAAGTAAAGATTTGGGCGTGCGGCTTGATGCTGCCATGCTGCTTATACGCAATAATAAAAAAATTGCAGATTCCATATTGCTGCAGATAGCCGCGAAGGATAAGTACCGGGCCAAACTATTAAAAGAACTTGAGGATGCGAAGCATACGGAACTATTCCCTGCAAAATACCATAACCAGGATTCTGTTGCCAGGGCTATATTGTTAAATGATAAAAGCGAGGATAAATTTTATGCAATAGTGCCGCAGGGTAAACAGTATGTAACTGTGAACAATGAAAAGGGGTATGTTTATTTTTATAAGTACAAAGTAAACAAAGATGATGAATGGCATATAGGCCTTAGCGGCATACAGCCTGCCGATACAACCAAAATAAGTGCCAATGATATGCTTGCAAAAATGACCGATAAAAAACTGAAGTTTGATGTGCCGGACAGTGAGCAGTTTATTGAGCAACTAACACGTTTAATTTTTCAACAGCATAAAAGCGCTCAAAACTTTTTTGAAGATGAGGGTGATTATAATTATTTGAGAAGAAGGTATTTGAGCAACAGGTAAAAAACTATAATATTAAATCATACCGCTGTTCTTTCAACGGCTTGCCAAAGGCCGTTGATTCAAATTCTTCAGTTAATACAAAACCAAACCGTTTGTACAACGCGGCGGCTGTTTCCTGTTCGTTGGTCGTCCATAAGTAGCATTTTTCGTAGCCTGCCCTTTTTAAAAAAAACATAAACAGTTCCATTAGCTTTTTGCCAAGGCCAATACCCCTGAATGGTTTTAACAATATAAAATACCGCAGCTGGGCTGTTTTATTGCCACGGTTTATAAGTAATAAAAAGCCAATTATTGAGTTGTTGTATTCGCATATCCATACCCGGTCGTGCAGTGGGTCATACTGTTTGTAAAATTCACACAGGCCGGCAGCAACATATATTTCAAAAGAAATACCATAATCGTACTCGTGGCTGTATATGTTGCCGTGCAGGTAGGTTATATAGCCAATATCGCCGGGCTTCAGGTTGGTTCCTATGGTTATATCATCCAATGTTATTTTCTTTTCCATGTTTGTAGTTTACGTAGCTGCTTTTGCCAATATTTTTTTTATTTCTGTCATATAGGTTACAAGCATTTCGCAATCGACTGATGAAAGCCTTTTAAGAATATTTTCTATTTGACTGTACTGTGCTGCATCCAGCATTTCAAACTCTTTTCTTCCCCTGGCAGTCAACAGCAGGAACAGGATGCGTGCATCTTCTCCCGATCTTTTTTTTGCTACCAGTTTCTTCTTTTCAAATGTTGCAAGCATGCGGCTCAGGTAACTTTTATCAATGCCTAAAGCTTGTACTATTTCACCCGCGGTTATGCTTTCATGGTAATATATTTCATACAGCACGCGCACTTCAGGCAGCGTAAAGCTGCTGTTGAGAATGTATTTATTAAGCAGGCCAATAACCCGTGTATAAAATCTGTTAAAAGCCCTAATATCCGCCACCTGTTGTTTAAGCATAAGGCTAAGATAGTAAATTAGTTGATAAAGTCAACTAATAATCAAGAACATGTTAACAAAACCCAAACGCAAAAAATTAGATTATCCGCCAGAAGCGGACTAATACTTAAATCTTAACGGATTTTGTTTCATTCCCCAAAATAGCAGGATTGTAATTTGTTTCTTTTTGGGAAGGTAGTGGTACACAAGCTTTGTATGCTTATTTAGAATAACTATTCTTACATTTTTTCTTTTTGATGAGGGTTGGTTCATCTCAGGGTAGCGTTTCAGCAAGTTTAGCACTTCTTCGGTTCGGGTTAAAAACTTTTGTATTTCTTTTTCACTCCATTCCTTTTCCAGGTATTCGATTATCCCGGCAAAAGACTTTTTAGCAGTTTCAGACCAAAGTACTGTTCTTACTTCTTCTTCCATTTAGTGTACTTTTTCATAACATCTTCATGGGGGGTTAATTTCCCGGCTTTCATTTCAGCTAAAGCGTTGTCTATAGCTTTTTGCTGCTCTTCGCCAACCTCGTCCCACCAATCATTTTGCTCTTCCATAAAAGTTTTTACAACCGTTAATACAGTTTTCTTTTGTTTCAAATTTAAATGGGGGAGATATAAAGCTATCTCCATATCCAGTGATTTTGCCGCATCCATAAAACCAATTTGCACAAAATTAAGACTTAAATATTGAATTAGTGTAAGCACACAAGTACAGAGCGGATACCCGCTCATTATTTTCTTAGCCTTTAAAACTATTTAGTTTCCACTGCAATATTTGTCAACTTGCCGCAGCGGTAAATTTAAGTGTGCGGGAAAGCTTACATATATTAACTTTAAGCTCTCGGCTCAGCAAAATCCATTTTTATTTATAAAACCGGTTGTATGTCAAATAACACAAGCGAATCAAGAAGAAAATTCCTCCAGCAGTTGGGCAGCACAAGTTTATTGCTTGCATCAAACCCACTATCAAGTTTTGCATCAAGAGAAAAAGCGGAAGAGCGGATTTTGCGCTACCAAAAAAAATTTACGGCTAATGACCAGGTTAACGTAGCTGTTATTGGCTTTGGCATACAGGGCCACATGGATGTGGGCACGGCCTTAAAAGTACCGGGCGTTAAACTGGTCGCCGCCTGCGACCTGTATAAGGGGCGCCTGTTGAATGCCAAAGAAATGTATGGCAACGATATTTTTACAACTCAAAACTACCAGGAGATACTCGACAGGAAAGATGTTGACGCCGTTATTATAGCCACGAGTGATCACTGGCATGCACGTATAACAAAAGAAGCGCTGAAAAAAGGCAAGCATATATATTGCGAAAAACCGATGGTGCATTATATAAGCGAAGGCATGGGCGTTGTTGAAGCTGCAAAGGCAAGCAACAAAATAGTGCAGGTTGGCAGCCAGCGTGTAAGCAGCGTTGTATTTGCCAAAGCGCAGGAACTGCTTAAGTCTGGCGAGATTGGCAAACTGAACATGGTAAATGCCGTATACGACAGGCAAAGTTCAATCGGAGCCTGGGAGTATACCATGCCCTCAGATGCATCGCCTGAGACTGTGGACTGGAATAAATATGTTGAAGGAATGAATAAACAATCGTGGGACCCCAAGAAGTTTTTCTGGTGGCGTAATTATAAAGATTTTGGTACTGGCGTAGCCGGCGACCTGTTTGTACACCTGCTTTCAGGCACCCATTTTATTACAGGCTCAAAAGGGCCTGAAAAAATATTTGCTGCAGGCCAGCTAAGTTATTGGAAAGATGGGCGTGATGTACCCGACGTGATGACGGGTATTATTCAATACCCCGATTCGCCTGAACATCCTGCATTTGAACTTACCCTGCAGGTAAACTTTATCAGCGGTACTGGTGGCTCTGAATCAACAAAATTTGTAGGTGAAGAAGGTGTAATTGAAATTAAGAATAACGGGTTAACAGTACATCATAGCATAATGCCAAAAGCACCCGGTTTCGGCGGGTACGATGCTGTGTTTACCTATCCCAAGGCAATGCAGGATACATTAACCCAGCAGTACAATGCTAAGTATACTGCTGATGAAAAGAAAGCTGTTTCTAAGCCTGATATTAATTTTAAGGCGCCAACTGGTTATAATGAACACCTGGACCATCACACGCATTTTTTTGATGCGATACGTACGAACGGTACAGTAGTGGAAGATGCGACATTTGGCTTTAGGGCAGCAGCACCCGCACTGGCTTGTAATGCAAGTTATTTTGAAAAGAAAATAATTAACTGGGACCCGGTAAATATGAAGCTGAAGCCTTAGGTATTTAGTGAATATTCTTAAAGCGGATGATGTTTTTTAAAAAATATCATCCGCTTATTTTTTTTAACCAACTACCATTCAAAACCCGGCATAACAAAATAGCATACATGCCAGCCGCCGTACTCAAGTGACAGGTATAATTTAAACATTCCTTTTATAAGTACCTCTTCACCACTTTCCAGGGTGGCAACGTACTTAATGGCACCATCCGCATGGCCCATACCGGTTTCGGTTTCTGGATATAGTTCAAACGCTGTATCAAATATTTGGTAAGCACTATGAGTAAAGCTTGTATAACAGTCAAAAAATTGCTGCATTCTTTCAATTGCCTGCATTTTCTTAAATACCTGACCGGTTGGTAATATAATATCACCAAGCTCGCCACTGTACTCATTAAATTTTTGCTCAAACCAATGTTCAATAAAATCTTTTGTCCTGTTCTCAATATCCATTTTGTGGTTTGGGTGAAATTCTTCGTAGGTATAATGAACCATCATGCCGGGAACAGAGAAAAACCCCATTTCGTGTTTAAAAAGCTCTTCAGTTATAAATGTATATTTTAACCTGTTATCGTATTCTGCGATAAAATCAATCGCTATATCTTTTTCTCCTAATAGATCAATCACTTTATCAAGTGCAGCACCAATCTCTTCATCGGTCAGAATACCTGCTGATGAAAAATTAGGCTTGCCAATCCGCTCATATACAGTAACGCTTTCTTCGTCTTCCTTATGTTCCGCATAAGCTTGCTCAAAAGCAAGCACATTTTTCAAAAACTCGTGCTGTATCTCGGGCGGAACATCCGCCGAGCCAATTGATTCAGCGCCAAACTCCGCTTTTAACTTTAATTGCAGCAACTCATTTTCAATACGCAGGTTTTCTTCCGCATCATCACTAAACGGTACGTTAATATCATCGTCATCATTTTTATTATCCATTATATAAATATTGGTAATTAAAAGATGCCGCAATGTATATATTTTGCCCGGAATTTTTTCCCCCAGCCTCAAAATATCAATAAAGTAATAGCTGTTAAAATCATACACAACATAGCTGTAAAAAATGTAATTATATTCTACTCAATCACAATCTGCGGGACTTTTATATTAGCTTCCTTTGCCGGTATATATTCAATCCAATGCTTTTTACCATCAACAACTACCTGTATTTTTGCGGGTTTTTCAGTATTGTTATTCCAGATAGATACATTTCCTGTAAATTCTTCACCTTCCTTAAGCCCGGCTTTTTCTGCATTGCTGCCTTTTACTATCCCGGTTATTTTATGGGTTTGAGTGCTTTGGGTGAGATCAAAACCAATATCGAAGATCTTGTCAATTGTTATTAGCTGCGTATGATATGATGTAAAACCGGAAAATGAAGTTGTGAGTGCATCATTACGTCCATTATTAACACTGTCAATAATTGCGGTTGTTGACTGGCCAGCAAATTGCTGTACCATTTCATCAAACGCTTGTTTTGAAAATAGATTAGCAGGAGCACTTTGTGTATAAAGCGTTTTAAGCAGGTCGTCGAGGGATGCACCCTTTTTGTTTATACTATTTTCCAATAAAAAGGCGATTATAAGCCCGCGCTGATAGCTAAGTTGTTTTAAGTTACCATCACTCCAGTATTTGCCGATAATACCTGTATTGGGTGTGTTGAAATAAGAAGAAAGATAGTATGACTGAATGACCTGGTTAATCTTTGTAATAAAATCCTTTTGTGAAGTGAGCCCAGACCGGTATAATATTTTATATGCGTAATAATCGGTAAACCCTTCACTAAACCATTTGTATATTTCATCGGGCGCGGGCATTTTTAAATGTTGCCCCAGCCATGTGTGAAAATATTCGTGCGCGATAAGCCACGCAAGATTTTGACTAAAAGGCATGCCTTCACTTTGAAACATGCCGAAAGAATTGTAATGGGCAGTTCCACCACTGTTGTACTGATCCTGTAAAGCAATTAGCGAGGTAAAAAAATATGGATATGCGTTATCATTCCAAAAATCCCTTTCATATTGAACAATGTTGACAACAGATTGGTACACATCATCATCTTTAAAAGAAAAATTGCCTTGCACTGCAACGATAATTGCGTTGTTATGTATTTTTATTTTTTTAAACCGATAATTACCCGCGCAATAGATGGCGTTGCGCAAATTAGCAAGCGAAGCCGAAAATTTTTTGCTGCTGACACCGGCAAAAAAACTATTCCCTTTAAAGATACTATCTGCAAAGCCGTTATAGGTTATTTTGCATCGCCGCAAAATTGTATCATTAATATCGGGACATACCAAACCGCTATACCCTTCAAAATAAAAATACTGCTGTTGAATAACCGGCCTGAAATATTTTGGATAAACTAGCAGTCCTTTCCAATCTTTACTAAGTAGGTAGCTAACGGTAACCCTGGCGTTGGGTTTATGTAAAACGATAAATTGCCACGGCATATCAGTAGGCAGGACGACTGTATTTTGTGAGAGCGCCCGTAGCCCGCTTATGGCTGAATATAATTGTTGCTGGCCGGCCCATTCATTTGGAAGTATAAGCCTTGTTGTATCTTCCGGAATACCCGTAAAACTTAGCGTAATGAGTAACGAAGTACTGTCCTTTCTTGCAAAGGTATATTCGAGTGCAGGGGTAGCGGGTTTTGCATAGTAAAAAGTTGCTACAGCGAGTATGCAGCCAATGCTCCGCCTAAAAAGTATGCGCATGTGTGTGAGTTCTTTTAGCTAAATAATGAATAAAAACTCATGAATAAACCCTGTTTTACGTAAACCTTCGTAAATGATGTGCGAAGTGCGTGATATAATGATAAATGGAAATTTTGCCGGGAAATGGGGAAGGTGTAACTATACAAGTTCAGTTAACTTACTTACAACACTGTCAATCTCTTCTTTTGTATTGTATTTACTAAAGGAGAACCGCACGGTAACCATATCGGCATTATCATTAATGGCCTTAATTACATGGCTGCCCTGGTTTGCCCCGCTGGTGCAGGCGCTGCCGCCTGATGCGCAAATATTATTCATATCAAGGCTAAACAAAAGCATTTCACTTTTATCTGTTTTGGGAAAATTAACGCTTAACACGGTATACAGGCTTTTGCCACAGGGGTCGCCATTAAAACTAACAGATGGCATGGTGTTTTTTAGCTGCTGCATCATGTACATCTGTAAACCACGAACATATCGGCTGGCATTATCATACTCGGTAGTTGCCATTTCAAGGGCTTTGGCAAAACCTACAATACCATACAGATTTTCCGTACCGGCCCTCATATTACGCTCCTGCGAGCCTCCATGTACAAAAGGCTGTATTTTGATGTTTTCGTTTATGTATAAAATGCCAACGCCTTTAGGGCCATGAAATTTATGGCCTGAACCTGTAATAAAGTCAACAGGAGTGTTGCGAAGGTCAAACGGAAAATGCCCGACAGTTTGCACCGTATCGCTATGAAAAACCGCATTATATTTTTTGCATAATTGGCCTACAGCATTAATATCAAGCATATTTCCAGTTTCGTTGTTGGCATGCATTAAAGTAACAAGGCATTTTTCGGCGCTGTTTGCAAGCAGCGTTTCAAGGTTTTGCATATCAACATGACCATTGGGCAAAATATTCACATAAGAAAGTTTTACACCCAAATGGTTGTGCAGGTATTCTACGGTGTGTAATGTAGCATGGTGTTCAATGGGTGAGCTGATGATATGCCTGCAACCCAAATCCCTAACGGCCGCATTGATGGCAGTATTACTGCTTTCAGTTCCGCCGCTGGTAAAAAATATCTCGGCAGGATGAGCATGCAATATTTTTGCAACCGACTTACGTGCATTTTCAATAGCCAGCCTGCTTTCCCTGCCATAGCTATAAATAGATGATGGATTACCAAAATTGGTCGTAAGGTAAGGCATCATTGCCTCCAGCACTGCCGGGTCAAGTGAAGTTGTTGCGGCGTTATCAAAATAGATCCTGCTCATGTAACCAGCCCAAAGGGGATTTAAACATTAATAAAACCGCAAAAGTAAACAATATCACTCTATTGATTTTACAGACAAATGTTAAGAAGGTAAACGGAAGGTTAATGGGTGCGGAGACTCAAAAAAAGTAAAACTGCGAAATTGCACGCTTTACATATACTCCTTTATATCCTGCATAATGCGGCGGGCAATATTATCAGCGGTAGTTTCAAAATTACTTTCGGCATAAATCCGGATGATGGGCTCAGTATTGCTTGGGCGCAAATGTACCCAATCATTATCAAACTCTATTTTAAGGCCATCTTCCTTATTTATAGGGTGATTTTTGTACTTAGTTTCAATTTTGCCAAAAACCTTTTTGGCGTCAAGACCATTCTGCAGTTCAATTTTATTTTTACTTATAAAGTAGTTGGGGTAAGTGCTGCGCAACTGGCGGGCGCTTTTGCCGCTGAGCGCAAGATGTGTTAAAAACAACGCTATGCCAATAAGGGCATCACGGCCATAATGAAGATCTGGCACAATTATACCGCCATTACCTTCGCCACCTATCACCGCATCTACCTGCTTCATTTTAGTAACAACATTTACTTCGCCCACTGCACTGGGGTAATATTCACCGCCATGCTGCAGGGTTACATCCTTTAATGCTTTTGTTGATGACATGTTGCTTACTGTGTTACCCTTACGATGCTGTAAAACATAATCAGCCACGGCAACAAGTGTGTATTCTTCGCCGAAGAATGAGCCATCTTCGCACACAAAGCAAAGCCTGTCCACGTCAGGGTCAACTGCAATGCCAAGGTGCGCCTGCAGCTTGTTTACTTCGTTAGTTAAACCGGTAAGGTGTTGTGGCAAAGGCTCTGGATTGTGGGCAAACCTGCCATTTATTTCTTCGTTTAGCACCACCACTTCTTTTACGCCAAGTGCCTTTAATAACTGCGGAACAGCTATTGCGCCACTGCTGTTAATAGCATCAACAACTATTTTATACTTGCATTTTTTTATTGCACTAATGTTAACAAGCGGGTGGGCCAGGATAGCGTCAATATGTTTTTGTAACGTCGTGTCGTCAGTTGTGGCAATGCCAAGTTTGTCAACCCCAACAAAGTTATATGCGTCAGCGTCAGCAATCGCCAGCACTTTAGCACCGTCCTCCGCAGTTATAAATTCTCCGTCAGCGTTAAGTAGTTTTAAAGCATTCCATTCTTTAGGGTTGTGGCTGGCGGTTAAAATTATACCTCCTGCAGCTTTATGAAATAAAACAGCCATTTCAACAGTAGGGGTAGTGCTAAGACCAGTATTTATAACATTAATGCCAACGGCATTTAGTGCACTTATTACAAGGCGTTCAACCATTTCTCCGCTAATTCGGCCGTCACGGCCTAAAACTATATTATTGTTGCCGGAATTTTCAGCTAACAACCATGTACCGAATGCGGCAGTAAATTTTACTACATCCAGCGGGCTAAGTGTTTCTCCAGGTTTACCACCAATTGTTCCACGGATACCTGATATGCTCTTTATTAACGGCATAACTCTTCAAAAAATTTGGTAATGGCAAACATAAGCCAAATATTATACAACAGGATGGGATAATTCACCGTTCACGTCAATTTTTGGTTATAAACAGTTTTTTGCAAATAAATTTGGGTTACAAAATTGACAGATGCAGCAGATAGAATGGTACAGGGATTGGTTTAACTCGCCATATTATGAAATTTTATATTTCAGGCGAAATGAAGAAGAAGCCCGCCAGTTTGTTAACCAGTTACTTGCTTATCTTAACCCCCTACAAGGCAGTTATATGCTGGATGTTGCCTGTGGAAAAGGCAGGTTTAGCAAGTGCCTTGCAAATATGGGGTATGATGTTACTGGAATAGACATTAGCGAACCTTTTATACGCGAGGCAAAAAATTTTGAAACAGAAAACCTGCACTTTTTTCTTCATGATATGCGTATGCCGTTTCGTATAAATTATTATGATTATGCTTTTAATTTTTTTACAAGCTTTGGATACTTTAGAACAATGCGTGAACATGATAATGCAGCCCGAACCATAGCGCAAAGCCTTAAAACAGGCAGTGTTTTTGTAATTGATTATTTAAATGTGCATTATACTGAGGACCACCTTGTGCGCGAAGAAGAGAAAATAATTGACGGAATAAGATTTAATATTAACCGCTGGTTTACCGATGATCATTTTTTTAAACAGGTAAAAATTACCGACACAGCGCAACCTGCATTAAAGCAAAACTTTACAGAAAGGGTAGCTAAATTTTCACTGGGCGACTTTACTGATATGCTTGCCTACCAGGGCATGCAGGTGCAGGATGTTTTTGGAGATTATGAGTTAAAACACTATGACATAAAAAAATCGCCGCGAATGATAATTATCGCGAAGAAAATGCATAATTAGCACAAGCTCTATTTGCTTTCCGGCAATCTTGCTTCAATATTAATTTTTCTTTTTATTATTTGCCAGCATGTATTTTGCTGTTTCAAAAAAGGCATCTGTAATATTACGGTAATGGGTTTTAAGAGAATCCGTCAAAACTATCTTAGTGTTATTTTCTATGCTGCAAATTTGCTCGGGGCTGCTATTTTTTAAGCCATAACTATAATACAAATCGTTTTGTATGGTGCCAATGCGGTTTAAACCTACGTCAATAATAAAGTCGCATTTGCTTTTACTGTTGTATTTTGTTATAAGTGAACTGTCAAGCAGGTCCTGCCCCAACGTTGTATTGTAATAGTTTATGCCGCATAAGCCGGCTATTGTTGGCAACACGTCAACCTGCGATGCAGGGTAGGAAAGCTTTTGCGGCTTTAATAACGATGGTGCATAAAATAGCAGGGGCACATGCTCCGCGGTAAGCCCCTGGTCAGTCCAGGCACGCGGCAGCATATTGCCGGCATCGCCCCTTATGCCATGGTCGCCAATAAATACAAAAATGGTATTATTAAAGTAAGGTTGCCTGGCGGCAGCCTGTACAAATTGCTGGTAACAAAAATCGGTATACCTGAATGCATTGTATTCATCGGAACTTTCAAAACCATATTTCTTTGCCGAATCAAGCGGAATATCTATTTTTTTAAATGCACTACGGTCTTCAGCCGGAATAGAATATGGCCGGTGGTTATCAGCAGTTTGAATAACGGCAAAAAAAGGCTTTTGCTGTTTCGCAATTGTCTTATTTGCTTCAAGAAAAAGATTTTTATCGCTTATACCCCATACATCTATTTTGGGCGCATCAAAATCTTCCTGCTCATATAAATGCAGCCCCAGAATATTATTGGTAAGCAGCCCCCGTATATTAGCCCAGCTTGTGCTGCCCCCTATAAAATAAAGCTTTTCGTAGCCGGTAAAATTGTTAATTATTGTATGCTGGTCAACATAGGCAGGGTTTCGGCTTGATGTGTTGGCAAGCTCAACATCAGGTGTGCCTGTTATAGCCGCCCAAACCCCCCGTGCAGTGCCGTACGTAGGCGTAAAACATTTGTCAAAAAAAATCCCTTTATCACATAGAGATTTAAAAAAAGGCGTTGTGTTAAGCGGGTTACCATACATTGAACTTTTATACCCGCTGAAAGATTCACATATAACCAAAACCACATTGGGGGGCTTTGCAAATTTTGAATTACCGGTTATGGATCGCTGAAAATTTAAACTGTTGCTGTCTGGGGTATTCACACCTAAATAAGATGATACCCATCTGTAAGCGCTTTTAACTTTGGCTGCATCGTATTTTGAAGATTTGAACTGGAGAGTGCTGAAAAAAGACTGAAAAGGATTTAGCGAAACACTTGCTTCGTAGTCGCTGCCAAGGCCAAAAGCATCGCTCCAGCGCAAAGGGAATTGTCCCACCTTGCCCCAAATACCAAAAACCAGTAACACGAAAAATATAATGCCCCACGTAATTTTTGATTTTTTTGTAGCATTTTTCTGTTTGGAGAGTGTTGTATTGTACGTTGACCTGATTAAAGCCAAAAGCCCAGCAATGGACAACAACAGCATAACTAATATCCACCCAACGTGATATGTTTGCCATACCATGCTTAAAGATATTTGTGCATCATCCAGGTAATTAAGGATAGATGCTGTTAAATGCTGGTTTAGGTAGGCATAATTTGCAAAATCAATTACGTAAAAAAAAGCAAACACCACAATAGCCACTGTCCATATCCAAAAACTTATGCGTTTGCCCCATTTTTTATCGAGTGGGTGAAGCGGGTGCATAGTACCTAATAAAAAAAATAACAGGCAAACAATACAAACAATACGTAAATCGTAACGCAGGCCTAACACAAAAGCATCAAATAAGTGAGTATCACTTCCTGCAGGAGATTTAAAGAACATTACCAGCACCACCCTCAAAATCGTCATTAGTAGCAGGAAGATTAAACCTGTAAGCGTTATCCAGCGTATGTACCTGGGTATTTTTAAATTATTCATTCAGCGGCAAAATTAATAATTTAATAACGCAGTGGCTGCAAAAACCTGATATGCAACTATTACGCGTATGCTTGGTGTCGGCGTATATTATACTTTAATGGCGCAAATACCCGGCAGGATATTAAAGAAATACGGCAGTGATAAAAAACCACCTGGTATTGGATGATAATGCCAGGTAAAAACCAGTGGCCCAAAAAATCACATAAAATGGTGATAGGATATTAATTAAAAACAGTCACTTTTACAACCAGAATACATGATACGTATAGCGATAATAGAAGACAACGAATCGTACCGCAAATCTTTGCAAAGCCTTTTTGGTAAGGAAAGCGATATGGAAGTGGTGTATGCAGATATGTATTGTGAAAACCTGCTGCTGACGATAGATATAATTGAGCCAGATGTAGTTATAATGGATATAAACCTGCCGGGCATGAATGGGATTGAGGGGGTGCAAAAGCTTAGGGAGAAGCAGCCCAACCTGAACGTATTTATGCTGACAGTTTTTGAGGATATGGACAGGATATTTGATTCGATCAAGGCAGGCGCTGTAGGCTATTTACTAAAAAAAGACCCGCCGGAACACATTATTGACGCCGTAAAAAAGGTATACAAAGGCGAAAGTGTAATGAATGGAAAAATTGCCCGCCAGGTACTTGATTTTTTTAACAGGCAATTGAAAAAAACAGTTTCATCGTATGCTGCGGATTATAACTTAAGCAATCGTGAAAATGAGGTGCTGCACCTGCTTATGGATGGGCTTAGTTATAAACAAATTGCGGCAACTTGTAATGTTACTATCGACACTATTTCATCGCACATTCGTAATATTTACAGCAAGCTGAACATTCACAGCCGTTCAGAGCTTGCTGCAAAACTTAAGTTATAAAATTCACATAAACGTGTGATTGTATCATTGAAGTTTATTTTTCAACTTTATATAAATATTGCGTTTGCATATTGATCCTGCTTCAAGCGGGCTAATTTTTAACCCTAACCCCTTTTTATAAAAGAATGCTTTTTGGCATTCTTTTTTTTATACCGGTGGTCTTTTCTTAATTACCGCAGTTTAATTTTCCTTAAAACACCTGCCTGGCGATGATAAGTAAGTATGGTGAATGGATGCATATAACTTATTGATTTTTATATGAATAATTATAAAACTAATTTCTAAAACAAGATTATAAACTAACCCACCACCCTTTAAAACAAGTTAATTTTCATTTTTTAATAGAAACCCATCCTTTTTTTGTTAAAAATTCTCTATTTTTAATATAATTCTTGCGGGTAAAACTGCGGAATTCAATATCCAACATTCCTAATATAGAAAAACCAATATCTATGAGAACCAGTAAAACTGTGCTCGTTAGAGCGCTGTTTTTGGTGACGTTGTATCCATTCGCGTACCCTGCAATGGCGCAGCTTAAAGCTGGCTTTACAGCCTCCCCTCAATCGGGTTGCGCACCTTTAGTAGTTAATTTTACAAATACTTCGCAAGGCAATCCCGGGTTATTTAAATGGGATTTGGGTAACGGCGTAACGTCTACCGATTCAGATCCAACCACATCTTATTTCGATGCAGGCGTATACACGGTAAAGCTTGTGATATACAATGGTAATCAAAGCGATTCCGTAGTAAGAACAAGTTATATTACTGTTTATCAAAACCCTGTAGCCGCCTTTAGTATTTCAGATTCAACTGGCTGCTTTCCTTTAAATGTAACTTATACTGATGAAAGTAACCCGGGCTCTGGCGCCATCGCTTCACGTACCTGGGATTTTGGCGACGGAAATGTTTCCACCCTGCAACAGCCTTCCCACACTTATATATCGGCAGGGTTATTCTCTATAAGTTTAAGCGTAACCAATACTTACGGTTGTGTTGCTTCCGTTTCACGCAAAAGTGTTATTCATATCGGTCATGGGGTTCATGCAGATTACTCAGCAAATTCAGGCACTATTTGCCATTCACCGGCAACCTTTAATTTCTCGTCCAGCTTCTCAGGCGACAGCGTAGAATCTTATGCATGGAATTTTGGCGATGGCACTGTTTCGGGGCAGGCTGCCCCCTCACACATTTATAACAAAGCCGGGGCATACCAGGTCTCTTTAAAAGTAACGTCAGTAAATGGTTGTTCTGATATAATAACAAAAGCAATCCCAATAGCCTTTGTAAATTCATCAATTAATATTGGTGATACAATTTGTGCCAATGGCAAAGTGCAGTTTATTAATACATCGTCGCCCGCGCCGGCTTCATCAGTATGGAGTTTTGGTGATAATAGTATAAGCAATGACGTTAGTCCTTACAAAATTTATACTGCCCCGGGCAGTTTTACCATTAAAGTTGTAAACACCTTTTTTGCGGGTTGCTTCGATTCTACAGTAAAAAATGAAATTGTTGTGAGCGCTGCTGCTCCGTCATTCCAAATAAATGACACTTCAGGCTGCTCAGTGCCCTTCACTGCCAATTTTAAAAACACTACCGCTGGCGCAGGCCTTTCATATATATGGGATTTTGGCGATGGCATTAAATCTTCCGACGTAAACCCTCAGCATCAATACACAAAATATGGCAATTATACGGTTGCATTAAGTGTAACTAACGGTGGTGGCTGCATGCAACAACTATTAAAAACAAGTGCAATAAATCTTCAACCGGTTAAAATTACCAGCGTTACCGGTTTAGCGGCAGGTTGCGTGCCATATACAGTAAAACCTGTATTACAAACTAATATACCGGTTGCGATACAAAAATATTCCTGGGATTTTGGCGATGGCATTGTTTCAAACGACGCATCGCCCAGCCACACTTATAATGCGGAAGGCATTTATAAGGTTAAAATAAAAATTGAAACAGTGGCAGGTTGCGTAGACTCACTTACTGTTGTTGATTCAGTAGGACATAAATTGCACCCCACGTTTACCATCGATCCGGCCAGCAGTTGTGCAAGCCAGGGAGTGACATTTAATAATACAACACAGCAGGCAAGCTCATTTTTGTGGTGGTACCTTGGCGATGGAACAATTGTTTACAAACAACCAACCCCGTCACACAACTATCTTGATACAGGTTACTTTGATGTTATGCTCGTGGTAGCAGATAATGGATGTCTTGATACTTTAATTAAAAAGCATTCTGTTCACATTGCCGGGCCCATCGCAAGGTTTAATGCACTGCATAATTGTAACAACAAAATGACATTAGGGGTAGCTAACAGGTCAACTGATGATAAGACACGTATTTGGGACTTTGGTGATGGCACTACCGATACTTCAAAAAGCCCGGTGCATGTATATGCAGCTACAGGTAATTACGATGTGAAATTGTTTGTAAGCAATGGAAAGTGCAATTATTCAGTTGACTCAATAATTAAAATAGTAAATGAAAAGCCGGTGTTTAATATAACCGATACCGCTGCCTGCCAAAGCGCCCTGCTTAACTTTAAGCTGGATAATGTAAACCCTAAAAATATTACCAGTGTTTTTTGGCGGCTTGCCGGCTCGCTTGTTGACCTTACAAATAAAACCTTTGTTACAGCCTCTTATAGCGTCGTTGGCCACGGTAAGTTTACCCCAACTGCAACTGTTACCGATATACTGGGATGTGCTGATACGCTTCAAGCTTCACACTCAATAACTATATACGGCCCAACAGCAAGGTTTAGCGCAGTTCAAACAGGTGCCTGTACAGATGGTGTTATTCATTTTAAAGATGCATCCTATTCAGATGGAACCCATCCTATAACATCATGGGCTGTTGATTACGGCAATAATAACAAAGTTGCTTATAACACCAATAGCGATTTTTTTAGCCAGTATAAGGATACGGGTACATATACTATAGCGCTAACTGCTACTGATAGTTATGGTTGTACCGATGTGTACAGGCTGGTAAATGCAGTGCATATCACCAGGCCCCATGCCGTGTTTAATATATCAGATTCGATAGCCTGCCCGCGTAAACAGTTAGTATTCAATAATACTTCAACAGGTGTTGCTTTAAAATATAGCTGGAACCTGGGTGATGGCACAACCTCAACAGCCGCCAGCCCCAACCACCTGTATGGCGCAGAGGGTGTATTTATACCATCCCTTGTTGTAAGTGATATTAACAATTGTAAGGACTCTGCAACCTATGCCTGGGGCGTGCACGTGTTTACGCCGTCGGCGCACTTTGCATTGTCCGATTCTTTTTCATCCTGCCCGCCGCTACCTGTAAATTTCAGCAGTGCATCGGTTAATTATGCGTCCCTGCAATGGAATTTTGGCGATGGTAATTCGTCAACGCTTGTTTCGCCTGAGCATATTTATACATACCCCGGCGTGTACACAGTGCAACTGGTTGCAAATGGCAATGGGGCATGTGCGGACTCGGTTACAAAAACAGTTACCGTTAAAGGGCCTACCGGCACACTGGTTTATGCTAAAAACCCGGTATGCTACCCAAGTACCCAGCGTTTTACAGCAACTTCGCAAACCGCCGTGCAATATTTGTGGGATTACAGCGATGGCCAAACAAGCTTGACGAGCGCCGATACATCAAGCCATAACTATGCCCCTGGATTTTACCTGCCCAAACTGATACTTATTGATAATGCCGGCTGTAAAGTGCCTATTAAGGGAACAGATACGCTTAAAATTTATGATATAAAAGTTAATGGAGGTGCTACAAATGCAGTTTTATGCGATTCAGGTAAAGTTACTTTTATTGACTCATCTGTTACCAACGATGTAATTGCTTCACATACATGGGTATTTTCTGACAACAGCACCGCTACAGGTGCGCAGGTATCACATTTGTTTGCAGCTCCTGGCTCATATTCGGTTACGCTTATTGACATTACTGCCAACGGTTGCAAAGGTTCTGCGAAATTAAATGTGCCTGTAAAAATTGTACAAAGCCCGGCTGTAAGTATTGCAGGTACAACATCATATTGCGCGCCTGGTATTGTGTCATTACAGGGCCAAAACAGCAGCCTTGATACCTCTGCGGTGACATGGAACTGGAATTTTGGTAATGGCATTACTGCAAATATTCAAAACCCCACAGGTATTACGTTACCCGGTGCAGGCAGTTATAATGTAACCGCATCAGCAACGGGCGGTAATGGTTGCACCGGCACTGCGTCAATAGTAGTTAATATTCACGCCCTGCCCGCTGTTAAGGCAAACGCTGATACGGCAATTTGCCGTGCCGGGTCAATTAACCTGGAGGTAACAGGGGCGTCCACATACGTATGGAATGCTGCACCCGGAATAAGTTGCACTGAATGCAGTACTCCCGTAGCCAAACCCGATAGCACAACTACCTACCAGGTTACGGGGAAAGACGACTATGGATGCGTTGCAAGCGATTCGGTTACTGTAAACGTTAGCCAGCCTGTGCATGTTTCAATTTCAAACAGCGATACACTTTGCAATGGTGAAACCAGGCAGTTGAAGGCATCAGGTGCCGCGGCCTACCAATGGTTTCCTGCTGTTTATTTAAGCGATGCGGCTATAGCCCAACCAACTTTCCGGGCAGTTAGGGATACAGCCATTACTTACAATGTTATTGGGTACGACGCGAAAAGATGTTTTACTGATACTGCAACCATAAAAGTAAAAGTTTACCCGATACCCCAGATGAAGGTGGCCCAAAGTTCTGTTTCTGCTGAATCGGGTGGTAAAGTTGAACTCTCGGCAATCAGTTCGCCGGATGTAA
>JABDGS010000072.1 GCA_013285915.1 Bacteroidota bacterium | reverse complement strand
GTTTATGGGCCTTTCAAAGCCCTCGAAATTATAATCTCTTACAACACCGGCAATTTGCACCTTTATGGAATCGTCCAGGTAAATAGTTTGTCCAATAGCATTTGCCGGCAATGCTATTTTTAAAGCTGCCAATGCTTTTTCATTTATCATCACCAATTTCTCATCTCCATTGTTTGCAGATGTAAAATTTTTTCCCGCAAGCAAGTGCAGTTGCATATTTGGTATGTAATTTTCATCTACATCAAAAAAGCCCATTTTTATCCCATCATTTGCGGGTTGCGGTTTTACCATTACCGTACCCGATGCCGAGCGGCCGGGAAAATCAGAAATGCCGGCAATTCGTTCAACACCACTAACAGAAGCTGCCTCACTTTTTAGCAGGGTGTAGTCAGCCCCCTGTAACTGAAGGCTTATTATTTTATCACGGTTAAAACCATAGTCAGCAGTTGCTGCGTAGTTAAACTGCTTTGCAAATACCAGCATAAAAATGATGATAATTAGCGACAGGCTAAATTGCACAACAGTAAGCGTTTTTCTAAAGCCATTGCGCCCAAATAATTTTACATTGGCTAAATTTTTAAGTACTGCAACAGGCCTGAAAGATGATAGAATGAGCGCAGGAATAGTTCCTGCGATCAAGCCGGTACATATACTGAATAAAATAAACCAGGTAATCAGTTGTTCGTCTATTTTTATGTCAGTGGGTATAAGTTCGCCGCTAAAAGGCGCGTAAGATTTCATAAGACTGAACATAAAATACGAAAGCACCAACGACAGCGATGCAATTATAATTGATTCAGTAATAAACTGCATAAATATATGAATCCTGGATGCGCCTGCTACTTTGCGTATGCCAACCTCTTTTGCGCGCTTTAATGCCCTTGCAATTGAAAGATTTGTGTAGTTGAAACATGCAGAAATAAGTATTACCAAGGCAATAATAACTTCGGCCATTACCTTGCCAATAGTAGGTATGTTACAAATGCTGTAACCCAGTTCTTCGCCCGGCGAAATAGATGATAGCGGCTGCACATCAAACGAAAGTTCGTTATTATTGTTGCCCGCCCAGGTTTTTTTTAACGAAGCGGTTAACCTGTCTAACGCTTTTGATAACTGGCCTTGTGAAGCGCCATTTTTTAACACCAGGTACGTGTAGCCTTTTGTTGGGTCCCAACTGCCCTGTTGTAACGGCACCAGGTTATTCTTTACTAATAATTCAACGCTGCTGAAAGACAGGTATGCATCAAAATCAATGTGTGACTTACCCGGTGGTTGTTGCATTACATCAGCTATTACAAACATGCCAAGATTGCCAAGTTTAATGGTTTGGCCTATAGGGTTTATACTTCCAAAAAACTTTGCCGCAGTTTCTTTGCTTAAAATAATTGTATTTGGATTTTTTAGCGAGCCGGTTTTATCATAAACTGTTTTAAAGCCAAATACCTGGAAAAAAGAAGGTTGTATAAATACAGTGCTTATGCTTATTTCCTTTTTGTTGGCCTCGGCCTTGCCACCCCAGCCGGGGTAAAGCGTTGTGCCGTTCTCAATAAAAGCATTATCCCTTTGCAGTGTTTCAGCAAGCGGCACAGGCGAACTTGCAAGGCGAAAAACATTGTGCGATCTATCTGTTACCTGCGAAATAATCCTGTATGTTTTATTGGAGTTTGGATGAAATTTATCATAGCTTAATTCATCCTTCAAACGCACAAGTACCATCAGCCCTATTGACATACTTAGCGCAAGCCCAAAAATATTGATGAATGAGAAAAGCTTTTGCCTGTTAATGTTGCGCCATGCTATCTTGCAGTAATTAAAAAACATAATAGTCGCGTTTATAGCTCCTGAGAGCTTCAAAATGTTTAAAATATATAACCTTATTAGTCATCCAATCAATCTGCAATCGTCTCACGTTTCACGATTGACGATTCACGTTTATCACTCAGACCTCAAACTCTTAACCGGGTTTGCCATAGATGCTTTTAGTGAACGGTAACCAATGGTTATAACAGCCACTATAAAGGTGGCGCTTATTGCCAATATAAAAATATCAATACCTATAGTAATACGATATTTAAAGTCCTGCAAATACGCATTCATAGCCCACCAGGCAACTGGCGCCGCAATAATAAACGCAACTACCAGCAGGCGGCTAAACTCCTTACCAAAGATCCATAAAATATGCTGCATACCCGCACCCAACACTTTACGTACGCCTATTTCCTTTGTTTTACGTACCGCCATAAACGATACCAGGCCATACAACCCGAGGCATCCTATAAATACAGCTATGCCGGCAAACATTTCAATAAGCTTAAGCATTATATCGTCCAGTTCATAAAACTTCGCAATGCGGTCATCAAGAAATTTGAAAGAGTAAATGTACTCAGGGTAAGTTTCATTCCATATTTTCTCCAGCCCGGCCAACGTTGGTTTTACATTTGCACCGTTTATTTTAACAGCGGCTGCACGGTAGTTATCATACCCTGCTGTTATGCAGATAGGTGTAATCTCGTCCCTAAAAGAATGGTTATAAAAATTCTTCAATACACCAACCACAGTATGAAAATACCTGCTGTTAGCCTTTATTTTTTTACCGATAATATCGTTGGGTGACCGTACGTTAAACTTCTTAACCGCTTCTTCATTCAGCAACACTTCGTTTGCTGTATCCGTTGGGTAAAAGTTTCGTCCTGCGATGATTTTTAAGCCAAAGAGATTTACATACTGGTCATCGGCAACCTTCATGTTTAGTTCCCAGCTTTCATCTTTAGTGCGATTGTCATATCGTACGTTGGTAGTATTGTTTGAACTTGATGCAGGTGGTTGAAAACAATAAGATATTTTTTCAACGCCTGCTATACCTGCCATCCTGTTACGCATGGTGCTAAGCAATGCTTTATCGTTGTTGGGTACCGGAATTATTACAATAGCATCTTTATTAAAACCGAGGTCAGATGTTTTTGAATAATGTACCTGGCTTGCTATAACAATAGTACCAATAATAAGCATTTGACTTATGGCAAACTGTGTTACCACCAATACACGGCGCAGTGAAAAACCGCCAACATGCTTTTGAGAAAGCTTGCTTTTAAGTGCGAGAATTGGCTGAAAGCGTGCCAGCACCAGCCCAGGGTACGAGCCCGACAGAAATACCACCACTATTGAAAGGAGGCTGAGGAAAAGAAGTAATTGCCCATGGTACAAAAAGTCCAGCGACATTTTTGTAGTAAACAGCTCATTCAAATAAGGAATAGACAATTTTGCAAGGCCGCATGCAAGCACATCTGCACAAATGGTTATTAACGCAGTTTCAATAATAAATTGCCAGAACAACTGGTGCGGCAAGCTGCCCAGCACTTTACGAACGCCAACTTCTTTACTGCGGTTAAGCGCCTGCGCAGTTGCAAGGTTAATAAAGTTTACGCAAGCTGTAACAATAAGAAAAAGTCCAATAAAAAACAACGCCCATAAGTAGCTTTTGTTTACATAGCCGCTATAGTCAGGGTTAAAATGAATATCTGCAAGTGGCTGCAGGTGAAAGCGCGTTGCAAAATTATCCTGGCGGCCGTTATATTTTTTTGAAAATGCAACAAAGGCATTGTCAACCTGCGCTTTGTTTACATTTGGTTTTAACCGCATAAAACATTCAATGCTGCTGCTTACACTGCCCCAACTGCTATCAGATGCCATATACGATTGGTAATCTTTTAGATTTATGTAAGACAGGTAAATTTCATTGGTGCGGTCTGTATTAGCCGGTATGTTTTCCAATATGCCGGTAACCCTGAAATCGGTTTTATTTTTGTACCGAATAATTTTGCCAATTGCGTTTTCAGTACCAAAATATTTCTGTGCTATATGCCTGGTGATAATGGCCGAGTTGGGTTGTGTAAGCGCAGTTGCCTGGTTACCTTGTACCAGCGGAAAATTAAATATCTCAAAATAAGCCGGTTCAGCAAATGCCACACCGTCTTCCTCTTCAAATTTCTTTACTTCTTTTTCAGCAGGCAGGCTAATTAAAGCCCCCTGGTAAGTAGCAACCATTGCAACCTTATCAGCAAACGTATAGTCGTTTCTAAATGCCTTGCCAAGTGGCTGCGGCACGCCGTGTGTGTAGTTAATATTGTCTTCATGAAACTCCGTTACAACACGAAATATTTTGTCTTTATCAGCATGAAAATTATCAAAACTTAAATGATAATTTACAACGGTAAAAATTATTATCCCGCATGCTATACCCAGCGAAAGGCCGGTAATATTTATAATTGCATACGATTTGTTGCGTACCAAATTTCTCCAGGCGATTTTAAAATAGTTTTTAAACATATAGAGCAGTTTACAGTTTATAGTTTCCAGTTATCAGAATTTTTTCTTGGTTTTTTATTCAGCAATTGTTTTGTCATTGTTATAGATCGCTTTGCACTGGGTAGTAACCCTCACTTACACTGTTCGCCGTAATCGGCAATCCAAAATCTGCAATACTGCTACTCCATCTTCAGGCTTTTTACCGGGTTGGCTTTCGCCGCCTTTATAGCCTGTATACTTACTGTTATTAAAGCAACCAGCAAAGCAATTGCACCGGCAACTGCAAAAGTTACCCAACTAATATTTACACGGTATGCAAAGTTTTCAAGCCACTTGTTTAATGCATACCATGCAATGGGCGTTGCTATTATTATTGCCAGCACTACAAGTTTCACAAAATCTTTTGAAAGCATAAAAACAATGGATGGTACTGTTGCACCTACAACTTTTCGTATCCCAATTTCTTTGGTGCGCTGGCTGGCAGCAAATGTAACCAGCCCCAGCAGGCCAAGGCAGCTTATAAGTATGGCCAGTATCGTAAATGTGAAAATGAGATTGCCCTGCAGCTGCTCTGACTGGTATTGACGTGCAAAATTTGCATCAAGGAATGAATAGTCCAAATCACTCTCCGC
Source organism: Bacteroidota bacterium (assembly GCA_013285915.1). GTDB lineage: Bacteria > Bacteroidota > Bacteroidia > Chitinophagales > Chitinophagaceae > JABDFW01. The sequence goes on along the minus strand of JABDGS010000072.1, from coordinate 17,701 downwards.
ATCAAACTTTTTATAAGTGTCTTTTATATATTGTATTGCTGCTGGTATATTGCTGCCACTAAGCCTTACATACATATTATCTTCCTCGTTGGCAACAGGAGGTAAAAACAAAATAAGCGGCTCAATTTTATGCTGTAGCGAATAAATATTAAAATCTTTTACAACGCCTATAACGCTTACTTCTTTTACATTTTTTTCAGCAGGCATATCAACCTGTATTTTTTTACCTATTGGGTTTTTCCAGCCAAATTCTTTTACCAGTGTTTCGTTTACCATTACAGCAGTGTATTTATCAGCTGGAGTGTTAACTGAAAAATTTCGGCCCTGCTTAACTTTTAGCTGCAGGGTATTTACAAAATCTTCATCCATCATAAAATCCTGCGCCATTTTTGCGGAGGTTGACATTTTACCCTGCTCACCGGGTTTGGCTGCTTCCAATTCGTAATTAAAACCGTTAGTGCCAATGTTATTATTACCTATTGGATTGCTGGCGGCGGCGGCAGCCTGTATTAACGGGTTTTTTAACAGTTGTTGTTTCAGGGCCGGCACCTGTTGCCTTACGCTATGGTTGCTTATATGAAAACTAAGTGTTTGGTTTTTATTAAACCCAAGGTCTTTATTCATTGTGTATTGCAGTTGCTGGTATATAATACCTGAACCTGCTATTAGGGCAATAGTTATTACAAACTGAAAAGTTACCAGTGCCTTACGGAAAAAAATATTTGAACCCTGGCTGCCCGTTTGGCCTTTTAACGCAGGAATGGTGCGAAAAGACGACAGGAATAAAGCAGGATAAATGCCGCTTGCAATACCTGTTACCAATGAAAATAAAAATAATGCTGCAACGGTGTTAGCCTTACCAAACTGCCACAGGTTTAATGTTTTGCCGGTTACAATATTAAAGTAAGGCAGAATTAAAGCAGTAATAGCACATGCACATACACCCGCGATAAAAGTTAGCAGTACAGATTCAGCAAGAAACATAGCAACAAGCTGCTTTTTACCAGAACCTACTACTTTGCGCACGCCAATTTCTTTCACCCGTATTGATGAACGCGCCGTTGAGAGGTTTACATAATTTATAACTGCTATTATTAAAACCAGCAATCCTATTACGGAGAAAATGTAAATATATTTTATATCGCCATTTGCGCTCAATTCATAGTCGAGATTTGAGTGCAGGTGTATGGAGGTAAGCGGTTGTAACTCCATCCTGTATTTTACATCGCTGCCCAAACTTTCTTTAAGGTGCTTGTTATAAAAGCCGGGTAATTTAGCCTGCAGGCTTTTATAATCGCTGCTTTTATTAAGCAGCACATACGTGTATACGTAAAAATTTCCCCAGCCATCGTTAAAATTTGCAGGGAACGAACGAAGTGCACTGAAAGTAAAATGCGAGTAGGTGGGTACGTCGCTGATAACACCCGTAACTGTATTCGTGAAATTTTTGTCGAAGTATACTACTTTATTTAAAGCGTTTTCAGCACTGCCAAAAAGTTTTTCCGCAAGTGTTTTTGTTAGTACAATGCTTTGCGGCGTTGCAAGGGCAGTTTTAGCTTCACCATATAAAAAATGATAACTGAAAATATTAAATATTGAATTGTCGGTGAACAGGATGTCGTCAGCCTTTATTTTTTTAGCACCAACAGTTAATGTGCCACCACCTTCAGCATCAATGCGCATTGCATCTTTTATTTCAGGATAATCTGCTTTTAAGGCCGGCGCAAAAGGCACTGCGGTTGGCACCAGTTTAAAACTGCCGCCGCTCCATTCACCATAATGCACAACGCGAAAAATACGGTCGGCGTTTTTATTATAACGGTCGTAGCTTAGTTCGTCGGCAATGTATAAAGCAATAACCCAAAAGGCGCAAAGGCCAATGGTTAAGCCAGCAATATTGATTGTTGAAAATACGCGGTATTTTTTTACATTTCTCCAGGCTATTGTTAAGTAATTTCCTATCATCGTGTTGTTATTAGTGTTTTCAAAGTATAAACCCTGTCTTGTTTGGTTATTGCTTGGGGTTGCATTTGTTTAATGCCCCCGGCAAATGTATAGGCAACAACGGCTATGCCAACAGATATATAATTGAAAATAAATAAGTTATAGCAGATAAACAGGCATGACTGTACGAAACCGGACACTTTTTGTACGAAAATGCGGCAGAAACCAAGAGAAGGCTGGTAGGTTAGCTATACGATAAACGTGACTTTTTAGGAAAGGTTACAAGGATGCGCAATAATTTCCTATTTTTTTAACAATGCCCCCGAAGCACTTTCGTTGCCATCTGCGCTGCTTAATCGCGATTCCTTCTCTTTAAATCACTGTAATCAATATAGTATACAAATTTCACGGTAAGCTCGTTGCTGTGAGGTATGCTGAATAAATGCTCAAGGTTACCTACATATTTTCCGTACTGCAGCCCGTCAACTGATGCATCAGGCCCCAGGGCGTTTTTCCAGCCAATAATTAAGCGACTGCCAAGGCGAAAATCCCAGGTAAAGAACATATCAACATTAAAAGCATTAAAGTTTTCATCATGGCCATCTAAAAATGTTCTGTCAACCCAATAACCATCGGGCTTTGTATCGTACATGGCCGTGTAACGCACTTTACTCCAGTAATGCCGTATGCGTATGCTAAGGTTCATGCGCGCTTTAAAGTTGTAAATGCCGTCTATAAGTGTGGTAAACTGCGTTACCTGCCTGCGGCCGATCACAGAGGTATCGTTTATAATTATTGGGTTGCCATTAGCATCAAGCACCGCACCAAAATTACCGAGGTCGTGCTGGCTTTCTCCGTTTATGTCAACGCTAAATTTGGGGCTGAAGCGGTAACGTAACCCGTTGCTTATAACATAAAAAGGATCGTTAGCTATTGGCGACAGATCAGCATAACCGTAAAAATAGTTTACCCATAATTTTTTGCGGCTGTCTGTACTGCCCCTAACGCCAAAAAATGCCCACGGGGTTCTTTTCAAAACGCGGCCAGACGTACGCAATTCATAAAAGTCGTTATACCAGAATGCCGACCCCTCCAGCAAAAAGCTTATGTCCCAAAAGTTTTTAAATACATGTAAAAAATCGCCGCTTACATGCGTTTCGCCAATTTTAAAGGGAGCATATAAATTGCTGCTTTGTATGCTCAGGCTGTAGTTTCTTAACAGGAAATTTTTGCTTGGTACAAATTGCTGATATGATCCATGCACGCCATACACTACATCATTTGGCGCTTTAAGAATGCCCAGATCATTCGGATCATATCTCTGAGATTCAACGTTACCAAAAATACCCCACTGCCATTTGCCGCTAACTTTATCAAAGCTGGTATAAAACTTATAACCGTTATACGATGAATCGCCGCTTATTGTGCTATACCTGGCTTTTGCCTGGAAATTATAGTTATTCTTTTTATCGTAGACAGAAAAATCAAGAGCAGAAACATTTGCGTTTCTTGAGCCGCCGCTGCGTAGCACATTGGTGTTGGTAAAAGTTATGTATGAACGGTTTTTAAGCGCCTGGTCAAGCACGATAATGTTGTAGTTGGCCATCGGTTCTGTTTGCGTTCTTATAATATCGCCATTAGGTTTTTCATATTCAGCATACATAGGTGCTGTTACCGCATTAAATATGCCTATACCCAAATTATCTTTTGTTCTGCCTGAAAATTTGGTGGCATTATATAACTGTGTTACCGACGGGTTTTTTAAAATTGTATAGCCGCTGTCTGAGGCAAGTTGCAGTACGTCATTATATTTTCCAGGCGTGCCCCCTACCCTTCTTGAATAAAAGATTCCCGCTTTATTAAACATCTCTGTGCCCTCGGTAAAAAACGGCCTGTTCTCGGCGTACTGCTGTTCAAAAGGGCTAAGGTTGAGGATGACATTATCGCTTTGTACCTGGCCAAAATCAGGTATCAGCGTCATATCCATGGTAAAACTTTCGTTAATACCATATTTAACATCCATGCCACCGCTGTTTAAAAAATTTCTTATCGTTCCGTTATTTGTGGGTACATCCTGGTAGCCAGTAGATACATAAGGAAGAAGTGACAGGCGCAGTGGCGGCTGCAGGTTTTGCAACCCCTGCAGACTACCAAACTGGTTTACAAAACCAGAAGCCTTGGGGTCAACGGTGTTCCAGTATGATATTTCATTTACCCGGCGTATAAAGCGGTTAAAGTTTATGCCCCAATCCTGCACATCTCTTTTTGCAAAGCGGATGGCGGAAAAGGGGATCTTCATTTCAGCTATCCACCCATCCTGCACTATAGCGGTGCGGCTATCCCAAACGGCGTCCCAGGTATAGTCAAAACCGGGATTAGTAAAGCTTGTTGTTGTACCAATGCCCTGGTCTGCCGCGGCATAAGTTGCTGATATGCGAACATCGCTTTGCACATTGGCAGAGGTAACAACAAATTGAAATGCGTTTTGCTTATCGTTATAGGTATCAAAGGCTATCCCGAAGTAATCTGCATCCTGGAATTTTTCATTATCCCGCTGGGTAAGCTGGCGGCGTATTTGTGCAGGATCATCGTACAAATATGCGCCTATATAAATTGCCTCATCAGTATATACCACTTTTACTACGCTTCTTCTGATGGATGGTTTACCAAAATCGGGGCTGTTTATAATAAAATCCGTTGCTTCCGGAGCGTTTTGCCAGGCGGCATCGTCAAGTTTGCCATCGAGCTTTGGCGCTTGCGCTACTTTAACAGCAACCAGCTTTTTAGGCTGTGCTAAGGCACAAAATGACATACTGATAAATAACAGAGCGGTTAGTATTCTCCGGGGCATGTGCATGTTTGGTTTGGCAGACAAAAATAATTATCCCCGGCAGCATATTGCTAAAAATTTTGACAAGTGGTAACGCTGTTTTGACAATGTGCTTAACTGTTAATGTATTTAACAATACCAAAATTGTTATGTTAAAAATTGTACGCGCTTTGTATAATATTCTGCTGCTTTCATAGTTTTATGCCGTAACAATTTCACCTAAACCATAAAACATGCCCCGTTTTTTAAAAAAACTCTTCAAATACGTCCTATTTTTTGTACTCGGTTTTATTGGTTTTGTTTTGCTATATCTTCTTTCAGCCTGGTGCCTTTCAAGAATTTCTGTTGGCAAAGAGGCTGCCACAACCAGCGATGTTATTATTTACATTAAAACAAATGGCGTACACACAGATATTGTAGTGCCCGTAAAAAACGACCAGTATAACTGGAGTGATGAGATAAAATTTGCCAATACACATTTGCGCGATACGTCACACATAAGGTACCTGGCGATGGGTTGGGGCGACAAGGGCTTTTATTTGCAAACACCCACCTGGGCCGATTTAAAATTTAGCGTAGCCTTCAAGGCTGCTTTTGCGTTAAGCACCACGGCAATACACGCCACATACTACGATACATTGAGAGAAGATTCTGCCTGCAAAAAAATACTCATCAGTAAGCAACAATACAGCCGGCTGGTAACCTATATAACCGAAAGCTTCAGGCACGACAGTGCAGGGCATGCAATTAATATTGTTACGAATGCCAACTATGGTAAAGCGGATGCATTTTATGAGGCCAAAGGCAAGTACAATTTATTTAAAACATGTAATACCTGGGCGAATACCGGGTTAAAAAAATGCGGGCAAAAAGCATGTTTATGGACTGTTTTTGACACCGGCATATTTTTAAAATATCCTTAGCACTTTTATTTTTAATAGGTTTTGCGCGAGTGCTCGCACCCGCATCAATACAATAGCTTTAACATACCCCATTATAAAACTTGTATTATGACACAAAAACCATCCGCCGCATTTGTTGGCGCATCATGGATTGCTTTAGGTACTGGCATTATTGGCTTTCTTACCGGTTTATACCGGGCTGATATGCAACTGAATGAAAAAGGTTTTTATTTTACTGTGTTGATGTTCGGTCTTTTCTCCGCAGTTTCGCTGCAAAAGAGTGTGCGGGACAGGCTTGAAAACCTGCCTGTTACCGACCTGTATTACGGCATTTGCTGGTTTGTTACTATTCTTTCTATAGTATTGTTAACAGTAGGGCTGTGGAATGCCACTATATTACCCAGCGAAAAAGGATTTTATGCATTTGCATTTTTGTTAGCTTTATTTAGTGCAGTTACCGTGCAGAAAAATATACGGGATAGTAAGAATGCGGAGAAGGGGTGATATTTCATTAAGCTAATTGCCCCAAACACAAAAGGTAAATGTTAAAGTAAAAATATTGACAACATGCGTATTTTATTGCTAACAGCAATATTATGTTCCCTTAAAGTAGTGCTATTTGCACAAACCAGGCCTTACGATACACCAATCAACACAGTGTCAAGAACATCCGGCTTTACTCCTGGACGTCTTGATTTTATCGCTGGGCGTGGTGATACATTTTTCATTGGTAATACCCGTTTTAGAATATTGTATTCTAAAAAAATTTCGCTGGAAATGCAGGAGCCCACATTATTATTAGAGCGATATAATAAGAAATGGGAAATAATAGATGATTTTTCCTCGACAGGCTTAAATTATGAGTTTCGTGATGTGAATAAAGACGGCTATGACGATCTTTTAGCAGACCATAGGTGGCAGTATTTAGTATACCTTTTTAACCCTCAAAAGCGTACGTTTATAAGATGCGGTTATTTTTCAGAAGGTTACGACACATTGCGGGTAATTTCTGCGAACGAAAATATATACTTTGATAACTGGAGAAATAAGTTTGATAACTGGAGGAGTTACCTATACACCATTAAAAATTATGTACGTTATAATTTAGGGATTATTGAATACAAATACACTTTGACCTATGGCAAGGGTGACACAAGCACTGTTACGAAAGAGTATATTTCAGTTAGAAAAATATTTAATGATACAAGCCAAAAAGAAATAAGCCAAATTAAAAATGTTGACTTTAAAAATTTCGATATTCAAAACTTTTGGCAGAGGGAAAAAAATAAGTTTTATCCAAATGCCTTGATGGCGCCTAATTATAGCAAATCAGAAATGTATTCGCCAATTATGCGTTAATTTTTTATCTGCCAGACTCTTTCCACATTTCTGTATTGTTCAGGCAAAAAAGCTATCGCTTTTTCAACAGAGTCATAAACACCGTCTTGTATAACTTCCCAGTTTTTATTACAACTAAAGCGGTAAATAGTGGCGGAATCATCGTATTGGCATATAGCGATACCAAAAACCTCTTCGCTGCCTCCTTCTGTATCTTCTATAATTCCAAAAGGTTTTGATCCGCTCCAGGCCCATTTGATAACTTTCGCAGAATCCAAATAATCGGGCGGGTTCATAATTAACATACATTAAAATCCACAAACTATACATCTTTAAATCACCAATATTCCTAATTCATCTTCTTCTTTAAACTGCTTACCTGCTCCTGCAGGTTATTAACCAGGCCGGCCAGTTGGTTTACATCCCAACGTTGCTGCGTGTTTGCTTTGGTGATGATCATTTGCGCCTTCCACAGCTCCATTACATCATCCGTATTTACGTTGTATGGCTCGTACACGGGGTTATCGCTTACAAGGGTAAGCTTGTTTTTTGTGCGGTTATTTTTCATCACCCTTTTATAAACAATACCTTCCAGTTTTGATACCACTATGTAAGTGTTGTTTGGTTTTACATCATCAAGGCCGTCAATTTTTTCACCAACAATTACACTGCCGCTTGGTGTTGGCAACATGCTGTCGCCCATAATTTCAAATGCACGGTAGTGCCCGGGCGCGAGCATTGGCAGAGTAAAGGTGTTTAGCTCATCAATAAACTCAGGGTCAGCGAAGCCGGCCATATAGCCCGCAGCAGCTTTTACAGGCACAAACTGTATATCCTGCGTGGCCGCAGATATCTTCATTTGCCTGCGTTTATCAAGATACGTACCACCGCTTTTTACAGCCGAAAGGTCTTTAAGCAGCAACTCGTCAAGGCTTAGTTTAAATATGCTGCACATGTTTTCCAGTACATCCAGGCGTGGCTCGGCACGTTCTTCTTCGTATGCGCCGATAAGCGAGCGCTTTATTTTAAGCTTGGCTGCAAACTCTTCCTGTGTCCAGCCGCGAAGCTTGCGTAAATAGCGTAAATTTTTTCCTGCAAAACTCATAGCTAACCGATTTAGTATGCAAAATACTAATTATTTTAGTTTTACAAAAAATATTTTTATTTGTAAATTTTTTTGGCTCTTAAAAAAGTCGTGTTAATACAATTGTAAGGGCGCTTGCAGAACGTTATTTATTCACCGTCACTTTCGCAACCGCTATTTTGGTTTTTCCAAAAAGCCGGTCTTCCCTGCCAATCATGTACATGTCGTCGCCAATATATGAACTGAGGCGTGGCATTGCAGTTGGCACATCCTTATTACTAAAAAATAATTTACGGGTGTATTTACCGGTCGTTGCATCAAGCGTAAGATTAAAGCATGTTGACTTGCGGAACATCGTGGCGGTTTTAATTTTTTGGCCTAATTGTAAAACGCCTTCGTTCTTTGGGTTGTCGTTAAAAATTATGTTTATATTGTTGTTATCCTGCAGCGCGCCAAAGCCTGAATAATAAGGCATGTTATGCGTATTAAAATAGTACATGCCAATACTAAAACCGCTGCTGTACCCGGTGTAGCTGCCACCCACCTGTTCCCGTTGTGCTTTGGGTAATACCTGCAGCCATGCAATATTACCGCCTGCATCAATTTTGCACATCATTATATCGCCCGTTTCAAATACCGTATAGGTCTGGTTTGTATAGGTGCCGGGCATACCATTAAAACCTGCCGAATAACTTGTAGTTGTGTAGGTGTAATGATGATATTTTTCAGCTAATATTACAAGCCCCTTATCTGGTGTATAAAAAATGTTTCTAAACTGCATGTACCGTGTAAAACCTTCGCTTTCATCTTTTATCTTGTCAAATTTTTCCCTTTCTTTTTTCTCTTTTTTGTTATCATCGTCATTGTCGTCATAAGCCGTATTGTCTTCGTCAATGGGTGTAAGCAACGACGTATTAATTTCTTTTTCACTCGTTGTTAAAATATTGCCCGTATTGGGGTCAATACGCTGAACCAGCAGGCCATCTATAGTGTTACCCTTTTTCTCTTTACTATAAAAGGCGGCGATAACAAGGTCTTTATCGGCCTCCTGCAGCACTTTAGTGCTTACAAGCCATTTACCAGCAATGTCTGTTTTAATATCTTGTTCCTGCTTGCCTTTGTTATTGTAAATACGAATGTTATAATGTAAAAAATCAAGGAACTTATCTTTTTTCCGCTTGCCTTCTTCATATTCATATAACCGGGCTACCAATACAACTTTTTTAGCTGTAGTATACAAAACATCTTCAAGTTGAAATGTTTTAGGGTCAAACTCATTACTGATATTTATCGCTGCACCAGCGCTTTTTAAATTCTTGTCAAACTCCTGCACCTGGTAGCTGTTATGCTCTTTCCCTTCAATGCTGCTAACCAATATAAGTGAGCTATTATCTGCATTGCCTGATACTTTAAAATGTATGTTGTCACTCTTTTCATCTTTAACCCAACTGGCAAGCTGCTGCCAATCGCCTGCAAGATCTCCGGTTGCATTGTTAACTGCTGCCGCATAAAGGGTAAGTGTTTTTTCACGCCTTTCGTAATCGCTTGCGAGTATATACAGTTTGTCTGCAACACTAAAAAATTGTTCAAACTCCTTGCCACGCAGCTCCTTATTAAAATCATTTCTAAATTGTTCGGTTAAATTCCTGTCAAGTTTTATTAACATGGCAGACTCCCTCATTGTAGCGCCAAACACGAAGTAAGTTTTAAGCGCCATGTGGCTTTCTTGCAGGTAAACGCCAGTATTATCTGTGCATATAACGGAAAGGTCTGTGCTGCCTTTGCGTAACTTAAATTCGTCACCCCAGGCTATTTTGGGCGCCTGCGCAAACGATGAAATAATGCAAAAAGAGCATGCAAGCAAAAGGGCCGAATATTTCATAAAGTTGTTTTTTAAGAGGTTGATTATGCAGCAAAATAAGGGAAAAAACAGTTAATGAGACACTAAACTAAGCAGAGAGGTGCTGGCCGGGTAACTCCTAAGCACTGATCCATTGCCCACCTTATCTGCCTACAAGCTCCATTACCGCATCTTTGTAAATGTTTCCGATGGGTATCGTGGCTTTATCAATTTCAATTGAATTGCCGTAGATGGTTTTTATAAAAGCCACGGAGATAATATATGATTTGTGCACACGCATAAACTGCCAGGGCGGCAATATTCTCTCCATATCGCCCATTGTTTGGTGGGTAACAAGATTATATTCAGTGGTATGAATTTTAAGATAATCTTTCATGCTTTGTATATAGATTATCTCAGAGAAGTTTACTTTAAAAAATTTGCTGTTTGATTTTATGAAGATGTGATCCTTTAATAAACTGGGGTCTTCCTTTGTATCCAATGGAAACAGCCTGCCGTCTTTTAGTTTATTCACCATTTTTGAAAACCTTTCAAACGATATCGGTTTTAGCAGGTAGTCAATAATGTTAAACTCATAGCTTTCCAGGGCATACTCGGCGTAAGCTGTTGTAAGCACAACAAGTGGAGGGTCTTTTAACGAGCGCAGAAAATCTAAGCCGGTTGTACCCGGCAGCTGGATGTCGAGAAATATGAGGTCTATATCTTTTTCCTTTAATACAGCTGCAGCTTCTGTAGTATTACTGCAGGTGGCGGCAAGCTCAAACCCCTCTGTTTTTTCAAGGTGGCTTTTAATAACCTGCTGTGCAAGTACTTCGTCTTCAACAATAATACATTTTATCACGCCCTGGTTATTTTAATTAGCAATGCTACGGTAAAAACATTATTATTAAAAATTACATCCAGCGTATGGGTATCCGGGTACAATATTTCAAGCCTTTCGCGGGCATTTTTTATGCCTATGCTGCTTATTTTCCGCTCCTGTTTCTCGGTTTGAATAATATTCAACGCGTACGAATCGGGGTAAAGTATTTCCAGTAATCCTTTACTGCCAACAGTTGGCTTACCTACAGCCATCCGTTTGGCCTGGGTTTCCAAATCAATATCAGTATTGTTTACAACGGTTAAAAGTATTTCATCTCCAATAATTTTTACTGTTATGTACACAAAAGGCCGCTCAAAAGAATTATTCAGGGCATGCTTAAAGCCATTTTCAATAAATGAGATAAATAAAAATGGTTCAACCATTATCCCATCGGTATTTCCTTCAATTGAAAACCTTATGTCGGCTTTTTCAAACCTTGTTTTCTCAATTTCAATATAGTTTAAAATAAACTCTATTTCCTTTTTCAGCGGCACCTTTTGTTCGTCACCTGCATAAATAAGGTAACGCATTATATCGGCCAGCCGCACAATTACTTCCGGCGTTTTATCAGATTTTTGCAGGCTTAGCGAATAAATGCTGTTGAGCGTATTAAATAAAAAATGCGGCTTTACCTGGCTGCGTATATATTTAAGCTTTAAAACGGTAGTTTCTTTTCGCAAGGCTATAAATGCATCTTCTTCATCAAACGTTTTTTTAAGGAAAGAGATATTTATAACCATTACAATATTTACAAGCATCCACATTGTTTCTCTTATAAATGTTAGCCATGTATGGTCAAAATAAGGCTGAAAGACCGCCCTCTCTGGCAGCCCAAAATGAAAAAAGGAATAAATACCATATAACAGCAACTGCACTATACTAAAAAATGCAGCTGTAAGCAGGGTAAAAATTATATAACGCTTTTCAAAAAGAAACCGTGCCACCACCTGCCTGCCAAATAATATATACAGCGGAAAAAGCACCAGGCTAACAATAACCACTATGGGCAGGAATATTATGTATGCTTTAAAGTAAGTGACCCAGTTTATAAGCGGGTTGGCTGCCACAAGCAACACCCAATACCATATCTCGGTCCGGCGGTAGGGCCGGATGAGCCGGTCGTTATCAAACTCCATGGGGAATAGTTTTAGTTTATTATAGCAACCAAACTATTATGATTGCACCAATTGGCTAAATTATTTCGACAAACTGTTTAGCGCGGGCGATGAAGCAGGGTTATTGAGAGGTATACCAAATTGTCGTGCTGCGGGTGTAAGGGTAATCTGCTTTCATTTTGTTATCTTGCCAATCTAATTATGGCAACAGGCAAAAAGGGCTTTCTTCATTACTACGGCAATATACTATTGCTTATTTGCGGGCTGGTAACTGGCAGTATTGCAGGCATTATTTTTGGCGACAAAATAGCTGTAATAAAACCTGTAGGCAGCATATTTGTAAACATGCTGTTTACGGCCGTGGTGCCGCTGGTGTTTTTTGCCATTGCATCGGCCATTGCAAATATTGAGCGGTCAAAAAATTTTGGCAAATTAATCACGGTCATATTTTTAGTATTTATAGGCACGGAACTAATCTCTGCTTTTATTACACTGGTTGTTGCATGGATGTACCCCATTCAACAGCCAATGGCTACGGGCAATGCTACAGATGTTATTGTACAAAAACTTTCCATAGGCGACCAGGTTACGCAACTGCTTACGGCAGACGATTTCTTCCAGTTACTGTCAAGAAAAAGTATGCTGGCCTTGATAATTTTTTCGGTGCTTATCGGTTTCTCCACTTTGAATGCCGGTGAAAAAGGCAAGCCTTTCAAAGATTTTTTAAATTCAGCCAACGAGGTACTTACAAAGCTGTTGCTTATTATAATGAAAGTTGCGCCTTTTGGGCTGGGCGCTTATTTTGCTTACCAGGTTGGTACAATAGGGCCACAACTTTTTGGCACGTATGCAAAAGCAATGGCGCTGTACCACGGTGTAGGCATTTTTTACTTTATCGTGTTCTTTAGCCTGTACGCCTTTTTAGCAGGCGGCGCAAAAGCAGTTAAATTATACTGGAAAAATAATATTGTACCATCTGCAACTGCAATAGGCACCTGCAGCAGTATTGCCACGATCCCGGCCAACCTTGATGCGGCAAAAAAAATGAAGATACCGGGCTATATAAGCAGCCTTGTTATACCATTAGGCGCACCGCTGCATAAAGACGGTTCGGCCATATCATCTGTTGTGAAAATAGTAACGGTATTTGCCATGTTTCATAAACCGCTAACCGGTATTGATTCCATAGCCATAGCCTTAGCTATAAGCGTTGTTGTAAGCATTGTTGAAGGCGGTATACCAAACGGTGGTTATATAGGTGAACTGCTGGTTATTTCTGCATACGGCTTTCCACCCGAAGCCGTACCTGCAGTTATGATAATAGGTACACTTGTTGACCCATTTGCAACGATACTTAACGCCACGGGCGATACTGTTGCCGCTATGCTTATAACAAGAATAGTTGAAGGTAAGCAGGCGTTTAAAGAAGAGTTGACCGTTGACAGATGATTGTTGACGGAAACTTTATTGCAGATTCCCCAATTGCCCAAAAGGGGCCACTTTGTGGCAGATTGTGGATTTATTCCAAAATTTATTCCTGCCGCGCTATTATAGGCTGTAACTCTTTTATCTTTTCTGCAATCCGGTGAAAAACTTTAAACTGGAAACTTCAAACTGCTTTCTGCTATTAACATTCGTATAACTGTTTGTATTTAAACATTGTATTTCATCTGCCATCTTATTATTACAAACAGTTTTAAACAATTAAAATTTAAATGTATGAAAAAGAAAATTTTACTCAGCGCATTATCAGTATTTGGTTTAATGATAGCCAGCAAAACATTCGCCCAATCATATAATCATTATACTCCAGTTGCCCGCCACGAAGAACGTATTGACTTTAGGGTAATTAACCAGGATAAAGCCACAGTTAATTATGATTTACGCCTGGTTGACCAGAAAAAAGATGAATTGCAGAGAGACAAAGCCTTTCATAACCGCTTTGCTTATCGCCAGGATAAACGCGATCTGCTGCAGTTAAACAGTAAACTGGCCAGTGACCGCAATAAATTAGATTTTGATATGAGGGGCGCCCACTATGGTGACCACGACGGCGACAGGTTTTAATATTTAGTTTGTGTAATTGCAAGATCCTCCGCATTATTGCGGGGGATTTTTATTTACGCCAATATGTGAAATATTTCTAAAAACGGCACGTTGTATGTGTATTACCATGTTTGCCTGCATCAGTATAGTTATAACACTATTTTTGTTCATTAAATATTTTTAGATGAAGCGAATTTTGCCCTTTCTGTTATTTGCTTTTGCCAGCCACGTGACTAAAGCCCAAACAGCTGATACCACTTTTAAAAAACAATGGAAAGAAGTTGACTCGCTTATTGATAAAGGCGGTTTGCCAAAAACAGCGCTTGCGAAAGTTAACAAGATATATGAAGATGCAAAACGCAGAGACTTGCGGGCACAAATAATTAAAGCACTTTTATACAAAACTACATTAGATGATAAGAATACCGAAACGGATATTAATGATCCAGTAACGGGCTGGAACAAAGAAATTGCAGAAGCTAAAGATGTATTACAACAAAGTGTGTTGCAGGTAATGTTAGCTGAAGAAATTAAACGCTACTTTAACAATAGCTATTGGAATATTGAGCAACGGAGTGAGACAAAAAATTTTAAAAAAGATGATATTACTACCTGGAGCAAAAATGATTTTTTAACTACTATTTCCGCGCTTTATACTAAAGCGCTTGCGCCTGCAAAGGTGCTTCAACAAGCGGGCACGCAACAATATGGCGCTATAATTTTAAAAGGAAATGTGCCGCAGCTAAGGCCAACAATGTATGACCTGCTGGTAAACATGGCGATAGATTTTTATACAGAAAGGGCCGGGGCACAAACCAAACCTGAAAATGCTTTCAGCCTTAATGACACTATGGCTTTAGCCGCTGCGCCAGGTTTTATCGGCCATCATTTTATAACGGCCGATACTTCTTCATTTTTATTGAAGGCAGTGCAACGATACCAGCAATTGGTACAATTCCACACGATGCACGGCGACACTGCCGCACTTATTGATGCGGATATAAACCGGATAACGTGGGTGAATGATAATGCTTCATTTGCTAATAAAGAAGCATCATATAAAACTGCACTCACCTTTATTACAGATCAATATACCAACCATCCGCAGGCGGCGCAGGCGTGGTATTTATTAATAAAAATAATTGACGACAAAGCGGCAAACTATAATGCTTTTGCTGACACAGCTCATCATTATGATTTGGTACTCATAAGGCAAATGATCCCACAGCGGCTGGCTGCACAATCAGCAGAAAGTGAAGGCAACAGCAATATGCAACAATTGCTGCGTGAAATTGACGGGAAAGAATTGAGCTCAAAAGCTGAAGAAATAAACGTACCGGGTGAACCATTCCGCATGCTGCTAAATTTCAAGAATGCGGACACATTTTATGCAAGGATATTAAGCAAAAACTTAGTGGATGTATTGCATACAAAAAATGACAGCACGTTTTGGGCCGAAGTTTCAACGCTGCCCTATATAAAGTCGTTTATACAACCATTGCCAAAAACAAATGATTACCGCCAACACAGTACCGAGATAAAAATAGATGCCCTGCCCGTAGGCCAGTACGTAATATTGGGCAGTAATACCAGCAACTTTGCTGATTCTTCAAGCAAGTTGCTGATGCAGGATGTTACTATATCGCATCTCTCCTATATTCAAAATAAAAATGATTTTTTTGTACTGGACAGGGAGACAGGCAAGCCTTTGCCGGGTGTGAAAGTTAAAGCATCAGTTACCTATTACAGTAATTCAACTAACCTTGACCAAACCTTACTGCTGTTTGACGGGCAAACAGATAAGCAAGGGCATTTTTCAACTTTGGGAAAAACGAAGGGTATACCGTACGGCAGTATTAATTTAAGGCTTGCTGACGGCAACGATATTTTGGAGACGAGCAACAGGAACTTTTACAGCAACAGCGAGGATAATACGCCCAGGACGGTTGATAAAGACTATGAAAAGTTTAACGCAGAGATACATTTTTATACTGACAGGGCCATTTACCGCCCCGGCCAGAAGGTACTTTTTAAAGGCATCGCTATAGCAAAAGATGTGGTTAAACACGATCCCAAACTATACCTGTCGGCCGACTCAATAAAAATTTATTTGCGTGATGTTAACTGGAAAAATGTTGATTCGATTAACGTAAAGCTGAATGATTACGGGTCCTTTGCAGGCAGCTTCATTTTGCCATTGCATGCTTTAACGGGCAGGTTTACTATGGATGCAAAAGCGATGGCAGGACAAGCATATTTTAATGTTGAAGAATACAAACGCCCCACGTTTTATGTACGCGTTGATACACTTAAAAGTGCTTACCGCCTTAAAGACACGATAACCGTTACAGGTTTTGCGCAGGCTTTTGCAGGCAATTTTTTAAATGGCGCAAACGTTAAATATAATATACAACGCAGAACGAGGTACATTATTTACGACTGGAGCTTTAGAAGAAGCCCCCGCAATAACAATAATGCGCAAATTGCTGAAGGCACTGTTACAACGGATGCTGCAGGGAAGTTCAGTTTAAGTTTCCCCGCTAAACCAAGCGAACCTCAAGATACCAGCAACAATACAGTATTTGATTTTACTGTAAGCATTGCTGTTACAGATGCGGGTGGCGAAACACGCGAAGCCAGTACGTCAGTTTCGGTGGGCAATGCCTCATTGTTGCTGGCCCTTAATTTAGCAGAAGCAACAAATATTAAAAGCTTATCATCCATACCTATAAGCGTAACTAATTTACCAGGTAAGCCTGTTAACGCAAATGTACATATAGCAGTTTACCCACTGCAATCACCTGGCATGGCCGTGCGCAAAAGATATTGGGACAGGCCAGATGTATTTGTAATGAGCAAGGAAGAATTTATTAAAAACTTTCCTTATGATGAATACGAAAACGAAACTGATGCACGTACCTGGCAAAAGGGAAGCGCCATTGTTACTGATACATTTAATACTACCGGCTTTGATGCTTACCATTTAAAACCCGGAGCTAATTTTGCACAAGGTTGGTATGCCATTGAAGCATCCACTATTGATAACGATGGGCGGGTTGTTAAAACAACGGCTTATACTGAAGTGTATGATGTTTCAAACAACACACCTTTAACCGATGAGAATTTTAATACAGCTGAAAAAACAGTTTTGCATCCCGGTGAAACTGCATCGTTATTGGTAAGCTCAGCGTTTAGTGATGTTTATGCCATCCAGCAAATTGATAAATCAGTTTCGCAAAATACCTCAGTCGCCGTTCCTTCGTTCCAGGTATTTAATATTAATAATGACAAAAAACTATTACAACTGCCTGTGACAGAAAATGAACGGGGCGGTTTTGGTATTTACTATGCCTTTGTAAAACATAATCGTTTTTACACCGGCGGCCAGGCATTTACTGTACCGTATGACAATAAACAGCTTGCTGTTAAATACACCAGCTTTCGTGATAAAACAGAACCCGGAAGTAAGGAACAATGGACGATACAGGTAAAAGCGAGCGACAGTACCAACAAACCGGCAGAATTACTAACAGCGATGTATGATGCATCGCTTGACCAGTTTGTGCAACATAGCTGGGAGCCGCCGGCTATTTGGGTTAATTACTACACGGCTGCGAACTGGTTGTCGGGCGATGGATTCAGCTATATTGACGCCACTGCAAATGAAATTGACAATGAGGTGAACAATTATTTTGTAAAATACTACCCACATTTCAATT
>JABDGS010000071.1 GCA_013285915.1 Bacteroidota bacterium | reverse complement strand
TGCCCGGCATCAATGGCCATTGTACCCGTCCAAATACATTCAATAATAAGTTTATCTCCCGTTTCAATGATCTCGATAAAATCGTATCGCTGGGCCGCCAATATTTTTTGCCCAACCGCCACACCAGCCATACCCTTACTGGCATTTCTAACCTGGCCAACCTTATTTATAAGGTTGGGGTTATCATAAAACACTACATCGGGATGCAGAATCTCACTGTATGCAACGGTATCGGTAATATAAGAAGTAAGGTTGTGGATAAATGAGAGATAAGTATTAACATTAGCAGAAGCGCTTGCCCTGTTAATTTGCAAAAATGGCCTGCTGTCAAGTGTTGGTGTATCCATTTGTGTATTATTTTAGTTTCCTGCCAACTTGGCCCCTAACATTATTATCAACAAAAAAGGCAAAACCGTAAAACGATCTTGCCTTTTGTATTTTTAAAACAACTGTCATTACTCAGGTGCTTTCTCTGTTTTTGTTTCTTCAATAACTTCGGCATCTGTAACAGCAGGTTGTGCGGCAGGCGTCTCAGCCTTTTTTGCACCACTGCTACGGCCGCGGCGTGTTCTTTTAGTTGCAGCTTCTGCAGTTTGTGCTGATTTACCGTATATTTCGTTAAAGTCAACCAACTCAATCATCGCTTTTTCAGCATTATCACCGGGGCGTATGCCCAGCTTAATAATGCGGGTATAACCGCCGGGGCGGCTTGCAATTTTAGGGGCAACTACTGTAAAAAGTTCTTTTACAGCAACTTTGTCCTGCAAATGGCTGAACACTATGCGGTGCTGGTGCATAATTTCAGTTTCGTTGGTTGCTTTTTTTGTTTTAGTAAGCAAAGGTTCAGCATAAGTCCTCAAGGCTTTAGCTTTAGCCAAAGTAGTAACTATACGCTTGTGTACTATTAACTGGCTGGCTAAGTTTGCCAGTAACGCATCCCTGTGTGCTTTTTTACGGCCCAGGTTATTGATCTTGTCTCCGTGACGCATGGCTTTTTAATTTTAGAATGTTGTACCGTGCCAGGAATTACAACATGTGGCATCATATCCCTTAAGGGTATAAGAGGCCGGTTATGAAATATTTTTCCGCTGTAAGCTTTACGCTGCCAGCTATAAAGAAAAAACCTTGTAGCTTACGGTTTACCGCTTACAGCTACAAGGCTTTTTTTATTTGTCTATATCATCCAAACCCAGCTTGCTAAGGTCCATACCAAAATGCAAACCGCGTTCTGTTAATACCTGCTCAATTTCGCTGAGTGACTTCTGGCCGAAATTTCTGAATTTCATTAGGTCTTCCTGCTCATACTGTACCAGCTCGCTCAAACTGTTAATTTTTGCTGCTTTTAAGCAGTTGAAAGCACGTACTGAAAGGTCAAGATCTTCCAAAGGTGTTTTCAATACTTTGCGCAACTGCAATACCTGCTCATCAACCACATCTTCTTTCTTATCTTCCTTATTGTCAAAAGTGATGTTTTCATCAGTGATGATCATAAGGTGCTGAATCAAAATGCGTGAGGCCTGTTTAACAGCTTCTTCCGGATGGATGGTACCGTCAGTTGAAACTTCAAGAACCAGCTTTTCATAGTCAGTCCTTTGTTCAACACGATAGTTTTCAATACCGTATTTTACGTTTTTGATTGGTGTATGTATAGAATCGATGGGGATAGAACCGAAAGTAGCATCCTTTTGCTTATTTTCTTCAGCAGGCACATAACCACGGCCTTTGGCAACAGTTAATTCAATATCAAGCCTTGCAGAAGGGTCCATTGTGCAAATAACCAGTTCCGGGTTCATTACCTGGAAGTTCTGGCTTGCTTCGCCAATGTTTGCAGCGGTAAACTCACTTTTGCCTTTTATTGACAATGTAAGTTTTTCGCTGGCCACGTCGTGGTCTACTGTTTTTTTGAAGCGAACCTGTTTAAGGTTCAGTATTATTTCTGTAACGTCTTCTGTAAGTCCTTTAATGGTGGCAAACTCGTGGTCTACACCTTCAACCTTAATACCGGTGATTGCGTAACCTTCAAGGCTGCTTAGTAATACCCTGCGCAAAGCATTACCAATTGTTAAACCATAACCAGGTTCCAGCGGACGAAACTCAAATTGACCTTCAAAATCGTTTGATTTCTGTAAAACAATCTTGTCGGGCTTTTGGAAGTTTAAAATGGCCATTTTATATTCCTTGTTTTAGAGCCCTAAATCCCTAAAGGGACTTAAAGCGGTTTAATTGTGTTCTTCTTATTTCTCGCAATCTTCCTTCAAAAGAAGATAGCTTTCGCTAATCCTTTCCCCCTTTCTTAAACTCCCCTTTAGGGGGTTTGGGGGTTAGGCAGGTGCTTACTTGCTGTACAACTCCACTATAAGCTGTTCCTTTATATTTTCAGGAACACTTTCCCTTTCAGGGTAGGCTATGAATGTACCTTTCTTTTCAGCTTCGTTCCAATCCAACCAGTTGAATTTGGGGTTTTTACCACGAATCTGGCTGGTGAGTGAAGTATTAGCTTCGCTTTTATCTTTCAAACCTATGTTATCACCTGGTTTTAACTGGTAAGATGGTATGTTAACCACTTCGCCATTTACAGTTACGTGCTTGTGGCTTACCAGCTGGCGTGCTGCCGGCCTTGAAGGGGCAATACCAAGACGGTAGATGGTGTTATCTAACCGTGCTTCCAGCAACCTTATAAGGTTTTCACCGGTAACGCCTTTTATACGTGCGGCTTCTTCAAAAGTATTGCGGAACTGTTTTTCCAAAACGCCATAAGTGTATTTGGCTTTTTGTTTTTCCTTTAACTGCGTAGCATACTCGCCAAGGCTTTTACGCTTGCGGGCTGCACCATGCTGGCCGGGAGGGTTGCTGTTTTTGTTCAACCACTTGCCATTACCCAATATGGGCTCGCCGAATATACGGCTGATCTTTGTTTTTGGTCCGGTGTAACGTGCCATTGTTTTCTTTGTTGATTTTTTGGTGACGATACCTTATCGTTAAAAATCTAAAATGAATAAGGTATCCTATTGTAGATTGGCGATTTCAGATTGTAGATTTATTCCATATCCCAACCGCCGCACTGTTTACTTATTTTACATTTCCAAATTGGCAAAGGGCGTAAAGCATAATTCAATCTGCAATCCGCAATCGCCAATCGCAATTACTAAACCCTTCTCTTTTTAGGGGGCCTGCAACCGTTGTGCGGTAAAGGCGTAACATCCTTAATCATGCTTACTTCAATGCCGCTTTGTGCAAGCGCACGTATAGCGCCTTCACGGCCTGCGCCCGGGCCCTTTACATATACATCAACCCTTTTTAAGCCTGCTTCAAGAGCTACTTTCGCAGCATCCTGCGCAGCTGTTTGGGCAGCATAAGGTGTGTTCTTTTTTGAACCCTTAAAACCCATTTTACCGGCTGATGACCAGCTTATAAGCTGCCCCTGCTTGTTGGTTAATGAGATGATAACGTTGTTGAATGTAGCGTTGATATGCGCATCGCCCGATGCATCAACTTTTACTACTCTTTTTTTGGCGGCGGCCTTAGCACCTGCTGCCTGTTGTGATTTTTGTACTTTTGCCATAACTTTTTTTACAGGTAATCTTCTAAATTGTATCCCCTCCTTTCCCGATTGTATCGGGACTATCCGGCGGATTTGTATTTAAATTCCAAAAAGAAAATTCCAAATTCCATTAGCCTGCCTGTTGGTGGGTATTGGAATTTGGGATTTCCTAATTGGTATTCTTTATTTCTTAGGAGCTTTCTTTTTACCGGCAACCGTTTTACGTTTGCCTTTTCTTGTACGGCTGTTGGTACGTGTACGCTGGCCGCGAACCGGCAAACCTTTACGGTGGCGTAAACCACGGTAGCAGGCAATATCAAGCAAGCGCTTAATGCTCATCTGCACTTCACTGCGCAGGGCGCCTTCTACCTTAAACTCATTATTGATGATGTTACGGATAGCAGCCTGCTCATCATCGTTCCACTGGTTTACCTTTTTATCCCAGTCAATACCGGCTTTAGTTAATATATACTGGGCAGTTGAACGGCCAATACCAAATATATAGGTTAAGCCTATTTCGCCTCTTTTATTTTTTGGTAAATCTATACCGGCAATACGAGCCATATCTTAATTTCTGATTTTGTGATTTTCGATTTTGTGATGTTGCAGTTAGCGCCCGGTGCAAACTTCTTTAAAATCTGCAATCCGCAATCGCCAATCTACAATCGCTTATCCCTGGCGCTGTTTAAAACGGGGATTCTTTTTGTTAATAATGTACAGCTTGCCCTTTCTGCGGACAATTTTACAATCAACGCTGCGCTTTTTAACAGATGCTCTTACTTTCATTACTTATTGTTTTACAATACTTTACTTATACCTGAAAATAATCCTTCCCCGGCTAAGGTCGTAAGGGCTCATTTCAACCCCCACTTTATCACCCGGCAAAATTCTTATGTAATTCATCCGCATTTTTCCTGATATTGTGGCCAGTATTTCGTGACCATTTTCCAGCTTTACCCTGAACATTGCGTTGCTCAGCGCTTCCAGAATAACACCATCTTGTTTGATCAGCGGTTGTTTAGACATAATTTTTGGGAGCGCGAAGATAATGCAATACAATGGAATAAGAAAAAAATATGAGGTTTTTTTCCACATTTGGGGACTAAATGGGTAAAAATTAAGCAGCAACCACTAATTTATTATAATAACCGGCGCCACAAACTCAAATAAATGGCCGCCACCGTTTAATAATTTGCTATATCGAAAGCCCAGGGTTGATGGCAGTTCATTCCAAAATTTACCATCTATAAACAGTTCAGCACCAACACTGTTAAAGTTGTTTACCATTCCTGTTCTAAGGCTTTTGCCCGCAGAATAATCAAAAAACAGATTTGCCCTTACCCTGAAAAAGTACACCAGGTTGGCTACGCCCCAATCGGGGTGAAAAATGGGAAAATGATAGTTTACGCCAACTTTCCACATACGCGGGAAATCAGCCTCCCGGTAACCACGGCTAAGGGGAAAATCGTTGGTATAAAAATATTGGTTGGCAGTATCTCTTGCCTGGTAAGCAGTACTTACAACAAAGCTGTTTGTAGGTACAAGCCCGGGAAAATAAAACGTACCATTAAAAAAGAACTGGTGCGCGGTTTTTGCATCAACACTGCCGCGGTACTGCATTTCAACTACCTGTGCCCAGGCGGGGTATATTTGCTTTAACCCCTGCTGGCCCTGCCCAATATACTGCAGCTTATATTGCATGTAGTGAAAAGCTGAATTATTTAAGAAGGTTTTTGAAAACCCTTTCCAGTTAACATGATTATAATTATAGGTTGTGGCCAGCGTAAGTGTGCGGTATTGCCTGCCTTGCGACAGGTTAAGAGGTAATTGGGCGCCCGCCGCAGCATTAAATTCGTTCCAGTGCACGGTGGTGTCTTCATTAAACGCAGCCCGCCTGTTATAGGTTTCGTTTATATCAACCAGCGGCTGTATAAATGTACCCCCATAAACACCTGTAAAGCCATATTTATTGTAGCCTTCGTTAAGGTTGTGGGTGTAATACAACTGGCTTTCAAGCGTAGCAAGCACATTTTCCCCAAAAATTAAAATAGAGCTGTTTGGATAATCGTACGCCGGGCGGTAACTGTGAATATTTACAAGGTGGTAAGCCTTTGGATATTTATCAACCGGGTAGGATGTTTTGGCAACCTCTAAAAGTGTGTTGTTAAGTGTGTCATTGAATGGTGCGTGTACAAAAAGGTTTTGTAAGGTATCGCCTACCCGCGCAGGTTGCCAGGTGGGTGTAAATTTGCCCAAACGGTACCCGTCGGCCGTATATGCGGATGCTACAAGTTCTCTGCTCACGTCAAAAGTGGCCTGGTACAGGCCAGTGGCGTAACGGGCTACCCTAAAATCCTGCCCTTTTGATTCAATATAGGCCCAAATTTCGTCGTACCCATTGTTTGAGCAGGAGTATAATATGGTATCACCCTGTACTACCGGGAAACCTAATATGCGGTTTCTGAAATTAAGGGCAACAGTTACACTGTCTGTCACAATGTTCCTTTTTTCCAGCCCCATGTGCCCGTTATTGTCCCTTGTAATTTGGTATACATATTTATCGTCGGATGAAAACTTGGGGTATGAATATATAACGGCGTTATTATTACTCCACTCCTTAAGTACCTTGCCTTCAACAGTTAGCAAAACCACTGAAGCCCTTAATGCGGGCAACATTTTTACCGCTACAATTAATTTGCCGTCGTGCGATATGTCTGGCGAAAGATACCGCACCTTATGATCAATGGTTGTGGTTTTGCCCGTTTCCATATCGTACAGCTTTATAATGCTAAAATCGCGGTAACCCCAGCGGGCATCAGCACGGTAAGCACTGTATACTATTTTATGATTGTTGTACGAAAAGTAGTCATCGTGGCTGATATCTTTTATTACAACAGTTTGTTCGCTGCCATCAGCACGCCGGATGATAAACTTTGGGATGGTTGTATAGCTTTGCTTTAACAGCAGCAGGCTGCCATCTTCCATCAAGTACGGGTACTTATAATCAACTACATTGTTTTTTTCAATATTAGTTATCCAGTTTATATCCTTTAGTGTGTCATTTTTCCATTGGTCGTGGTAAAAACTAAACGCATTACGCACAAATTCTTTGAAGTTAATACCCGAGTATTTTTTTACGGCTCTTTGAAAAGGATAAATTAATGGTTTAAATGCAGACGCGTCGGCAGTTACCTTCCGCCAAAAATCATCCCCATATTTTTCTCTTCCATAAGCCACCATCATATAGCCAAACGGGTAATGGTCTGGTATTAAATGCTGCAGCGATCCATTGCGCATTTGCATATAGGTATAATGCTTACCTGCATCAAATATGCTGCGGTAACCCGCAAAAAAAGCAGGCAGCCTGCCACGCCCCTGATGACTTAAGGTAGTTTCGTTATACACCGCATCACCTTCAAAAAACCAGTTTGGTATGGCAGCAGCATTACCTAAGTCCTGCCCCTGCTCACCAAAAAGATAAGATAGTTTTTTAGACAGGCCATTATTAAAATTGCTGTATTGCTGCACGTGCCTGAACTCGTGTATCGAAAGATTGTCTGCCCAGTTTTGTGCACCAAGTTCAAACGCGTTTTGCGGCGGCATTAAATAAAATTCGCTTCGGTAAGGGGCTAAAGCAACATAGCCATTTGTAATTGATGTATTGCTTTGAAGAACAATATTTATTTTTCTAAGCTTCTCCCCTATGGTACTGCTATAGTTTTTGTGCATATAGTTAACTATTGCAACTACACGCTGGGCTATAGAGTCAAGCCCTTCAGGATAAATAACCCTTGCGGCATCGGTATTTATTTGCCGCCACTCAATAAATGATGGGTTTCCGCCAAAGGTTTGAGCATGCAGCGACTGCGAAACGATTATTAAACACGCAAAAAGTAATTTCTTCATCAGTATCCTTAAAAGGGTAAAGTTAACAATGCCCTACATATAAAACCACCACGCCGTAGTGTGATGGTTTTACAGTTACTTATATACAGCAATAGTTATACCTGATAAAAAACGTACGGGCGTTAACATTATTTTACACCATAACCTCGCTGGTGAGGTGTATTTTAGTCATTTGCAGGTAATTGTTTTGCAGTTGGTGAATATAATGCACATCAGGATGGTGTCGCCTGTCCTCCCTGTACCACATTTCCAGCGATGAAAAATCGTCTTTCCCGGGAATAAGTATGCGGAATGAGCCTTTTTTATACTTAACTGAGCCGTCTGATAGATCTTCTCTAGTAAAATTAAGCGCGAGCAGACTTTCATCAGTAATAGGTATGGGATACAGGTGCTCAGGTTCAAAGTAAAATTCCTGTACATCGGTTTCAACGCACACCTGTTTTTCATCACCGTTTAAATGCGTTACCTGGCCTTCCCATTTCTGCCCTTCATATTCTGCTATTACGTAATCGCCAACTTTAATTTCATTAAATTTTATCATATGGCTTGTTGTTTTTAGAGTTTTAATTTACAACAGTTCTGTAACCTGCAAAAAAAAGTTTTTGTAAACAGGGTAAAAGTTCAACAGGTTTACGAGTTTGAGGGTTTCAGGATTCTACAGTTTACGCGCCTGCCAGAAGTTCTACAAAGAATTTTTTGAGCAGGGGTGTAAGGCATTCACCTCTCCGGTCAACACTCAAGCCTCAAACTTTCAAAAGTGCCCATTCGCCCCTACAATATTTTTTGACATGGCCCCGGTTGAAAAATTAAGTAATTTTCCAGTGTGAATATAACCCCAGCCCGTTTTTCCCTCATTTTATTAATTGCTCTTTTAAGCAATTGGTGCAATTGTTATGCCCAGAAAGGGATATGGAAGCCCTTTAAATTATTGGTTGTTCAGCCAGATACCGCCATTGTTGATAAATATTTTAACGCCGAAAAAGACAGTATTGAGGCGATAAATCTTAGAGATTATTATGCCCGTATAAGCGACATGGAGAGCATGCTAAACTTTAAAGGCTATCCAAAAGCACTGGATAGCTCCTTTAAAAAAACCCAACGAGACCTTGCAATTGAAATACCCGTTGCAAAAGCGCAGGAGCCACAAGTAAAAAAGTTTAAATATTTTCAAACCATATCCCAATATTCTTCCCAGGTATATAATTACTACTTTAACGAGTATGCGCCGTTTTCAACAATTTATGAGATACCGTGGCAAGACACAAGTTTAGCCAATCTAAAAATGCTTGCAGATACATCACAAGCTGACTATATTGTTTTCTATCGCAACATCCATTCAGGCAAAAAAAATGGCTTACCAATTTTGAAACTGACCACGTTATTATATGCCCATTTAGACAACAAAATAATTTTATGCAAAGAAACAGAAGGTGATTCAAACAGCAGAGGAGATATGTGGACGTGCAGCATAGACATAATACTTTCCTGTTTGTTAATAAATGGCGTAAAAACTTCTACCGATGAAGTAGCCAAGGTTTTGCAAAAAAGGCAATTAAAGCAAACGAAA
Organism: Bacteroidota bacterium; assembly: GCA_013285915.1. GTDB lineage: Bacteria > Bacteroidota > Bacteroidia > Chitinophagales > Chitinophagaceae > JABDFW01. Next base: position 13,955 of record JABDGS010000071.1, on the reverse strand, counting down.
TAGCTTAGATTAAATACAATGTTACAGCCAAATAAATGCTTCGCAGTAATCTTCCGGGTTACCTGTTACCCCCCTGTTAACTCTTGCTCGTTTTGTCCGAAGCAGCCCTTATCAGGTCGTTCACTTTTTTCTTTACAATGTTAATGGGTATGGCGTATGAGTAGCCTGCATAAGTACCCGTGGGTGATGACAGTGCCGAGTTAATGCCAACGAGTTCCCCTTTTGTATTAATTAAAGCGCCGCCACTATTACCAAGGTTCACCGCCGCATCTGTTTGAATAAAGCTTTCTGCCGGGTGATCAGGATTTTCACCGCTCACGGGCCGTGTTTTAGCGCTGATTATACCCGCCGTAACCGTTATATCCAGGTTCCATGGATAGCCTATTGCCAACACCCACTGCCCAAGTTGTATATCATCACTGTTGCCATACAATAAAAACGGCAGGTTTACCGCGTTTATCTTTAGCAGAGCAAGGTCAGTTTTTTTATCGGCACCTATAACAACTGCGCTGTAGGTTTTATGATTGGCGAGGGTTACTGTAACGTTATCCGCACCGTCAATTACGTGGTTGTTGGTAACTATATAGCCATCTTCACTTAAAATAACCCCGCTGCCACTGCCACGCTGCTCGGGTATTACCCTGTTACCAAACAGTTGGGAAAAGGGATCATCCTGGTAGCCGGGCTGCGATTGCAGGCTAACTTCTTTTGCGCTTATATGGGTTTGAACATGCACTACTGCCGGCGCCGATGATGTAGCCGCCTTAGTAAAATCGGCCGGGGCACCACCTCCACCGTTATCGCCTCCATCATTATTCCGGGTAAACTGTACTGGTGTTTTTGCTGCATCTGCTAAGCTTACATCGTTGCCGCGCATCCACTTGCCATACATGGTTACACTGGCTACAGAAGTAACCGCGCTTACCACTACTACAAGAAATATATTTTTGAACTTCATTGTACGAAACATTTAGTACAACAAAATAACGAAGGTGTTCGTTGATACCATCCCCGCCTGTCGCTTTTAATAAAAGATTAACGACACAGAAGAAGTTTTCAGTTTAAAGTTTCCAGTTTAAAGTTTTTGTGGAGGATAGGATAACTAACCCTCAAAGAGTTAAAGAAGCACAGAGGAGGGCACGAAGTTTTTAACCAACTCTTTTAACTCTGTGTAAAACTCCTTTACCTCTGTGGTTAAATATCCGCTTTGTCATAATCATCTAAATTTCAGACATGCCCCCCCTTTAGGGGATGGGGGTTTATGGCAATGGCTCTCCCTCCACATAATTTTCTACCGGCTCACAGGTACAAACAAGGTTCCTGTCACCATAGGTGTTATTGATACGACCAATTGATGGCCAGAACTTGCTGTGCGTAAGATAGTACAGCGGGAAGGCCGCCTCTTTACGCCCATATTTATGGTTCCATTCATCAGCACAAATAACATGCTGTGTGTGGGGTGCATTTTTTAAAGCATTATCGGTTTTATCAGCCGCACCACTCTCTATTGCTTTAATTTCACCATGAATACTTATCAGCGCATCGCAAAAGCGGTCAAGCTCACCTTTATCCTCGCTTTCGGTAGGCTCTATCATAATGGTGCCCGGTACGGGGAAGCTTAGCGTAGGTGCATGAAAGCCATAATCCATTAAGCGCTTTGCCACATCCTCTGCTTCAATACTGGCAGATGCTTTGAATGGCCTTATGTCTACAATAAATTCATGCGCGCACATACCTTCCGTTCCGGTAAACAGTATTCTATAATACGGCTCCAGCCTTGCCCGCATGTAGTTAGCGTTCAAAATAGCATATTCGGTGGCTTTTTTAACACCATCTGAGCCAAGCATTTTTATATATGCATAACTGATAAGCAGGATTGAAGCCGAACCATACGGCGCTGCGCTAACAGCATGAAACGATTGGCGATTGGCGATTGTAGATTGCAGATTGTTTGACGATTCACTATTCACGTTCAACGCCTCATGGCCCGGCAGGTAATTAGCTAAATGCTCTTTTACACAGATTGGCCCCATGCCCGGCCCACCACCGCCGTGCGGAATTGAAAATGTTTTATGCAGGTTAAGGTGGCAAACATCGGCACCAATTTCAGCGGGGGATGTTAAGCCAACCTGTGCATTCATGTTGGCGCCATCCATATACACCTGGCCGCCATGCTCATGTATTATTTCGCAAATATCTTTTATCGTTTCTTCAAACACCCCGTGGGTAGATGGGTAGGTAACCATCAATGCCCCGAGCGTGTCTTTATACTGCTCAGCTTTTGCTTCAAGGTCTGCAACATCAATATGGCCATCTTCATCACTCTTTACTACCACTACTTTCATACCCGCCATTACCGCAGATGCAGGATTGGTGCCATGCGCCGAAATTGGTATCAGCACCACGTTACGGTGCGCCTGCCCATTGGCTTTATGAAAAGCCATAATGGTAAGCAACCCCGCATATTCACCCTGTGCGCCGCTATTTGGCTGCAGGCTGCATGCATCAAAACCAGTAATTACATTAAGGTATTGGGCAAGGTCATCAATAATTTTTTGGTAGCCTTTTGTTTGGCTTAAAGGGGCAAATGGGTGTACCTGGCTAAACTCAGGCCAGCTAACCGGTATCATTTCGCTGGCAGCATTCAGCTTCATGGTGCAACTGCCCAGGCTTATCATGCTCGTGTTAAGCGACAGGTCTTTATTTTCCAGTTGCTTCATATAACGCATCATCTGGCTTTCGCTGTGGTGCAGGTTAAACACCTGGTGCTTAAGGTAGGCTGATGTGCGCAATGCAAACGGTGGCAGGTTGTTAAGTTCATAACCTTCACTGTCAAAGCCAATCGTTGCTTCATTAAGCCCGCTGGCTTCGGCAAAAACATATACAATATCCAGCACATCTTTTTGCGTGGTGGTTTCGTCTATTGAAATAGTAATATGCCCTTCAGCACCATAATAAAAGTTTATGCTGTTTTTTTCGGCAATGGGTTTTATAATTGCCGCATCAGCTTTAATACTTAGTGTATCAAAGTAAAACGTATTGGCATTTTGGTACCCCAGTTCAGCAAGTGCTTCGCTTAAGGTTTGTGCTAACAATGCCACACGTTCCGCAATTTCTTTCAAACCATCAGGGCCATGGTATACGGCATACATAGCGGCCATATTTGCCAGCAACGCCTGAGCTGTGCAGATATTACTTGTTGCTTTTTCGCGCTTAATATGCTGCTCACGGGTTTGCAGCGCCATGCGTAAGGCACGGTTACCCTGTGCATCAATACTAATGCCTATTATACGGCCGGGAATGTTGCGTTTAAATTCATCTTTAACAGCAAAAAAAGCTGCGTGCGGGCCGCCATAACCCAAAGGCACACCAAAGCGCTGTGCGGAGCCAATGGCCACATCGGCACCCAGTTCACCCGGGCTTGTAAGCAGCGTTAATGCCAGCAGGTCGGTTGCCATCATCACATAGCCGCCCAGCGCATGTATTTCGTCAATAAAAGTTTTATAGTTTTGAACGCTGCCATTGCTGTCTGGGTACTGAATAATTGCCCCGCAAAAGGTTTGGTCAAGCGTGCAGTTATTGTAGTCGCCAAATACCAGCTCTATATCTATTGGTTCGGCACGCGTTATCAATACGTCTTTTGTTTGGGGAAAAACATTGTTATCAACAAAAAACTTATTCTTGCCTTCTTTACCGCTTTTATTTACATGGTGAAATATCATTGCCATGCCCTCAGCAGCTGCGGTAGCCTCATCCAGCAGGGATGCATTGGCAATTTCCAAACCGGTAAGGTCGCTCACCATGGTTTGAAAATTCAGCAGGCTTTCCAGCCTTCCCTGCGATATTTCGGCCTGGTAAGGGGTGTATTGCGTGTACCACCCCGGGTTTTCAAACACATTGCGCAAAATAACGCTGGGCGTAATGGTATTATAGTAGCCCTGGCCAATATAGGTTTTAAAAACCTTGTTATGTGCCGCCACCGCTTTCAGATCGGTTAGATATTCCTGCTCGCTTATGGCGGCTGGCAGGTTAAGCGGGTTTTGCAACCGTATACCCTGTGGAACCGTTTTGCTTACCAGGTCTTCCATAGAGCTTACGCCTATGGTTTTCAACATTTCGTTTGTATCTGCTTCATTGGGACCGATGTGCCGTCTCTGAAACCCGGTCGCCTGCGATTGGAATAAATTCATATTTCTCCTTGGTTGACCACTTTTTTAGAAAGAAGCGGCAAAGTTACGGTGTAACAATGGTAAAACCGAGAACTGCTTAAACTTGGGGAAAGGGTGTGAATGAACCTTTTGTGCCGTGGCCTTGTATGCCTGCTTTACCCTCCACGCTAGCCTTTACCTGCACCACTAAACTCCTTTCAACTCTGTGCTTCAACTCTGTGTTACTCTGTGTCCCGCCCTTAAAACGCATCCAAAAGTTGCACAAACGCCGCCATTTTGTAGCCACTTTTTGTGGTCTTAAATTATCTAACTTGTTCATTTTATTTGGTTTACGTTTTTACAAGTTTCATATTATAATTTTAAATATATCATCGCTTTTGCCGCACTTCCTGCGGGCACGCAAACCATTGCACCAGCAGGGAAAAGCCTTGCAGTGCTTGGGATTCCATTGTCCATCCTTTAAAATTATAGCGGCAAAAATATATATTACTCATTCATCCAAATTTACTAAAAATTTTGGCAAAATGCAAAAAGGCCGCCCCTATAATTATCCTTAAGCTATTTATATCTTCAAGGCAATACACATTTTTTTTTGCTCTGAAAGCAACACCTTATGAAATAAAATATGCACGCTCCACATTGCCCTGAAAGGGCGCAATCTAACAGCACAGGGCAACGCCCTGTGAAATAATTAGGCACATTACCAATATTGCCCTGAAAGGGCTACATCTAATAAAACAGGGCGACGCCCTGTGAAATAAATACGCACGCTCTACATTGCCCTGAAGGGGCTACATCTAATAGCACAGGGCAGCGCCCTGTGTGAAATAATTAGGCACGTTACCCCTATTGCCCTGAAGGGGCTACCTCAATAAAATGTGCGCTAATCCCAAACATAACGCTCATCATATTCAACCTTATATTTTTTAAGAAAAGCCCGGTATTCGTCCTGGAAAGTTTTTTTGCTGTGGTGTTCGTGTTGATTGAGTATATAGGTTTTTACAATATCAATTTCGGAAGGGTTGACAGAAAAAGCACCGTAGCCATCCTGCCAGTAAAAATTGCATAGGGATTCATGCTTTGTTTTCATCCACTTTGACGATTCCTTTTTTATCTCTTCCACCAATTTTACCAATGCTATTTTTTTGGAAAGCATGCATAGTACATGTATGTGGTCGGTGTAGCCGCCTGTTATTATAGGCTGGCAATCAAGTTGCTTACAGGTGCCACCGGTATAGCTATGCAATTCGGTTTCGTAAGGTGGTTGTATTAAAGGTTCCCGCTGTTTTGTACTAAATATAATATGAATGTAGTTTTGAACAAGAGATTGTGCCATGACAATTATTTTACGTTTAAAGGTTGTTCTGGGCGATCATTACGCGGGTAATTTGATGTAACCCTTCGGGGCAAAATACAACATATTTTTATTTGGCGGTGCGATTGCTATTTTTTCGATGGGCGTCGCCCATCGCTATTTGATGCAGCCCTTTCAGGGCAATATGGAAATCATATTTCATTTTTTCGATGGGCGTTGCCCATCGCTAACCGATTGTGCCCCTTCAGGGCAGTATGCATTATGTATTTTGCCCTGAAAGGGCTATATCATGTGGTTTAAATGGCTTGTAATGATATAGAGTAGACGAAAGTAATTGAACCAACCCCTATCATGCCATAACAACCATTGTTGTCGACTGAATTTGTTCCACCTTGTACCATCTTGAACAAAAAACGCGGGATATGGCGTACTATATTTGTGTCAACAATCCCGGTAAACAGTATAAAACCAATACTATTTTTTAAATTTACTATTCCCGTATAATCAAATACAAAAAACACCAAAATGAGAAATATAATTTACGCGATAAACATCACCTTAGATGGCTGCTGCGACCATACCAAGTTTAATCCCGATGACGAAACGCTTGAGTATTTTACGCACCTCACGCGCAGTGCTGACACATTCCTGTACGGGCGTACAACTTATGAATTGATGGTGCCTTATTGGCCCGGGGTGGCTAAAAGCCCTGCAGGGCAGTCAAAACCAGATTACGACTTTGCCCGGGCATTTGACGCCGTTGAAAAAATGATTGTTTTCTCACGGTCATTAGAAAGCCCCGGAGATGAGAAAACGAGCATTGTTCGCACAGGCCTTCAGGATGAAGTGCTTAAGTTAAAACAGGAACAGGGTAAAGATATTTTAACAGGTGGTGTGGCCATCCCCTCACAGCTTGCCGGGCTTGGCCTGATTGATGAATATCGTTTTGTGGTTCACCCAATAGTTGTTGGAGAAGGTAGACGGTTGTTTGACGGTATAAACCTGCAGGAGAAATTACAATTAAAACTTGTTGAATCAACGGTTCTTAAATCGGGGGTTGTTGTGCTCCGGTACGTAAAACAATGACAGGAGGATCTGCAACTGCTATCGCCCTGTTAAAACATCAATTCGCAGCTTGCCCAACAGCATTACAACGGTAGAAATGAGCGCGACAACGCGCGATGCCATGCACATTAACTGCAACCGGGAAAATATCAGCATTTTATTCTGTTTATCACTTTAAGGGCCTGGCTTATTGCCCGGAATTTGCCGTTAACGGGCACAACTGGTGCTATAGGTTTTCCGGCTGATTTTTTGGCAGCCTGAAGAAAAAACTGCACCCTCCCAAAGGTTTAGATTGGATCCAAAAATTACCGCCATGTTTAAAAAGTACCCTTTTTATAAATGCGGCGCCCGTTCCGGCGCTTTCCAATTGCTCATGTATCATAATATTCGCCTCCATATTTATCCCGGCTCCCGGTTCATTTTTTTGTTGGCCGGCCGGGCAAGCTTTAATATGGTATGTAACTGTGCTGTCATCAGCAGTGCACCCAATATTTATTTTAAAGCAAATATTTTTTTCTGCATACAGTGCTGCAATATTTACCAGGTTTAACCACAACTGTTTCATCATTTTTCCATCGGCATTGCAATTCTCCAGGTCGTCTGTAATTATAGCAAATGCGGTTTTCTCTTCTGCCGTCATAATTACATCAATGGCTTCGGCGGCCAAAGCATTCATATTTACCGGCTGCCATTGTAAATTTTTTTTACTTATGGCTGAATAACTGATGATATCATTTAACATGCCGGTTAACTTCAAAGCATTATTTTCAATAACCTCAATCACCCTTTTCCCTTCATCATCTAATTTGCTGCTTTGTTCTTCTTTTAATATTGCAGAAAAACCTGCGATGGCGCGTATAGGGGCCTTCAGGTCGTGAGATATAGCAAATGTTATATCATCAAGTTCCTGTGTTACTTCCTGCAGCTGCCGGGTTTTGTTGTCGAGCAATTTTTCCAGCTGTAAAATACGTTCCGGGTAATTGCTGTTTACTTCTTTTTCCATATTGCATTGGATGATTATTAAGCAGGTAATTAAACGGGCAATTCAATTATAAAGGTTGTACCCGTATTAACCTCGCTATAGACTTTTATTGTGCCACCCAAATTGTCTGTAAGCGCCTTTATTATACACAACCCCATGCCTTTACGCCCAATTGAATTATCAAATCTTTGGTAAAGGCCAAACAATTTGTTTCCAAACCTTTTCAGGTCAATGCCCTTCCCGTTATCTGTAAAAGTCAATTTAAGCGTGTTATCTTTCAAAACGCTTTTTATTTCAATTACCGGCTTTTCTGTATCCTTTCGGTAATGCAGGCTGTTTGAGACAAGGTTGCAAAAAATATTATATAAAAAACTTTTGACTGAATATGTATAAGGATTATCAAAAAAATCAGTGCGTATTATAGCCCCGTACCTGTCAATCAGGTCTGTAAATTCTATTTTTACATCTTCCACCAGTTGCTGAAAATAAATTACTTGTTTTTGCTCATTGGTGCGCTGGCTGATACGCAATATTTGGTTCAGGTCATTTACAACACTGTCAAGCTGCGATACAGAAGTATTTAGAGCATCTAAAAATTGCTCTGTTTCGGCGGTCCTAAAATTCTCCACGCCTTTAAGAATGCCGGCTAAACCCATAATATTAGCAACAGGTGCCCTTAAATTATGAGAAACAATATAAGTAAATTGCTCAAGTGCGTTGTTCCTGGTTATTAAATCTGCAGCAATCCTATCCCGTTCAATATCAGCTAATTTTCTTTCTGTTATATCCGACATTACCAGTATTACACCATGGTTGCGGTTATTATTGCCGGTAACAGGCAACCATCTTAAAAAATACCATTTGGTTTCGCCGTTTCGGTTTATAAAGCTGCTTTCGTTAGCCGTACTCTCACCTGCAAGCGCCTTTTCAAAAGCATTCGTAATAAAATCCTGTTGCTGAATATTATTATAACGCTGGTAAGTTGTGCCTTCAATAAGTGATAACCCGGTTTGGTCCTCAACAAAAAATGCCGCTTTTTTATTGAAAGACAGGATTTGCTGGTCCTTTGAAATGAAAATATACCCGGTATCAGTTGTTTCAAATATTGTTTTTAAGTTGGCCTGTGTTTGCTGCAGCATGTTTTCAGCTGCCTTAAGCTTTGTAATATTATACAAAAAGCCCTTTATCGTTCCGGCCTCGCCCGATGAACCTTTTTCTATTTTAAATTCAGCGGAAATAAATTTTAAGCGCCCGTTTTTATCAACTAATGTGTAGTCTTTTTTATCCTGGCACAAATCAACATATATATCTGCAATAGCCAGGCGTATTTTGTATGCACCATCGTTGCTGCCGGTTATATTTAGCTCTTTGTAAGAAGGCGGATGCTCACCGGGCTGGAAACCCAATATTACATAAGCCTCGTTTGACATCCTTATATTCTTACTTGCAAGGTTTATTTCAAAACTCCCAAAACTGGCCAATGCCTGGGCATCATTCATTAAAGTTTCATTGGCAATAATTTCCTGCAAAAAAGTTTTATGTTCAAGCTCCAGCCTGTTATTTTCAACTGCCTTTAGTATAGCTGAAGGCAGCCGTTGCAGCCTGTCTTTCAAAATATAATCTGTAGCGCCTTTTTTAATAATATCAACTGCAAACTCTTCAGAAACAGTTGCTGTTACCAGTATAAATGGAATATGAACATTTGTTTCCTGCAACAAAAAAAGTGCTTCGTTCGAATTAAAAAAAGGCAGCGAATGATCTGATAATATTATTTGCGGACAAAAAACAGCAAGCTGCTTTATATAATCTTCTTTATTATCAACTACACACACCTCAAACTGCAGGTTGGCTTTTCTTAATTCCCGGTGAATTAGTTCGGCTTCAGTTGAAACATCTTCAAGGTGCAGTATTTTAAGGGGCTGTTGCATACTAATATGGTGTTTCATTAATCAACAACCAATAAAGCCCAAGTTCGCTTACGGCTTTTGCAAAACCTAAAAACTCTACCGGCTTTACCACGTAACTGTTTACCCCAAGGTCGTAACTGTTAATTAAATCTTGCTGCTCTTTGGATGAGGTCATTATTACAATCGGAATTCTTTTGGTGCTCTCATTTGCTTTTATTTGCCGCAGTACTTCAATGCCGCTAACTTTTGGCATCTTAATGTCCAGTAAAATAACTTTGGGTAAATTTGGCAAACTTTCGCCTTCATAAGCTCCTTTTCCAAAAAGCAGGTCAAGGGCTTCAGCACCATCTTTTACATGCACCAGTTTGTTGGCCATGTTTACCTTTTTCAGCGCTCTTATGGTAAGCTCGGCATCGTCGTCATTATCTTCAACCAATAATATTTCAATAGCATCAATTTTCATACAGTTTATTTTGGTAAATTAAAATAAAAGGTGGCGCCGCAACCTGGTTTTCCTTCCGCCCAAACGTCGCCGCCGTGTTTGTTTATTATCAATTTTATAAGTGCCAGGCCAACACCTGTACCCTCAAAGTCGTTCGTATCATGCAGTCTTTGAAATACACCAAATAGTTTTGAATAATATTGCATGTCAAACCCTGCTCCGTTGTCTTTTATATAGTAAGTAACACTTAGTTCATTTTCGGATGCACCAATGCTTATTTCCGGTTGTGCTTTTTTAGATGAGTATTTCACTCCGTTGCCAATCAGGTTAAGCCAAACCTGTTTTAACATATTTGCGTCACCGCAACAGGGCGGCACCTGCATAACCTTTATATTATAGTCTGACAGGTTTTTGTTTTGCGCAATTTCATCAATACTTGCCCGCACCAGCCCGTTCATATCAACATTATTGCTCACCGCGTCTATTTTGCCAAGCCGGGTAAATGTTAGCAGGTCGTCTATCAGCCTGCCCATAGTAACAGAATTATTTATTATTCGCCCAAGCAGCCGTAATCCTTCTTTATCAAGCTTCTGGCCGTGATCTTCTTCTAAAATTTTAGAAAAGCCGGCAATACTTCTTAATGGCGCCCTTAAATCATGGGATACTGAGTATGAGAATGCCTCAAGTTCTTTATTGGCAATTTCAAGTTGGTTGGTACGTTTTTTAATACGTTCTTCAAGTTCCTCATTTAATAGCCGCAGTGCTTCTTCGGCTTTTTTTCGTTCCGTTATATCAGCGCGTATGGCAACATATTGGTATGGCTTGCCGTCATCATTTAAAAAAGGTATAATGGTTGTGTCAACCCAATAGTAATCTCCATTTTTTGCTTTATTTTTTAATTCGCCCTTCCATATATTACCCTTGCCTATGGTTACCCATAAGCTGCGTATAAAAGCCTTGTTATGATAGCCAGAGTTAATTAACCTGTGATCTTTACCAATCAGCTCTTCTTTTTCATAACCTGAAATTTTACAAAAATTCTCATTTACAAATTGTATAACGCCTTTTTGGTTTGTAATGGCAACTATAGACGATCTGTCAAGGGCATATTTATAATCGGCAAGTTCTTTCAGGGTGGTGTCTAATTTATCGTTCAGCAATTTATCAAGCTGGGCCTTTAAACGCTGCTCTGTTTCTTCTGCTTTCTTTTTTGTGGTAATATTCTTGCAAACAAAAATATGTTCAACAATCTCATCCCGGCTATTTCGTATAACGTTTAATGAGGCATAAACATATAACGCGCTGCCGTTTTTTTGCGTGGGTATAAGTTCCCCTACCCATTCTCCCCTTTCTTTAATAATACCCCTTATTTCTCTTCTTTGTGCTTCGGTAATGTGGGTTTTTAATATATCTGCTACATTTTTATCAATTACCTCTTCAGGCGCATAACCAAACATCTGCCCCGCAGCTTTGTTCCAGCTTAATATTTTGTAACCGGCATCACAGGTAAATACAGCATCGGATGTATTTTCAATTATAGTGGCCAGGTAGGCAATTCTTTCTTCTGCTTTTTTTTGCGCTGTTTTATCCCTTACAATAAAAATGTAACTGCTAACTTCATTTAGTTCGTTCCTTATGGCTGAAATTGACGCGGATACTATCACCTCTTGCCCCGCCTTATTGGTGTGTATTATTTCCCCGTTCCAAAATGATCTTTCGGCAATTATCTTATTTCTCTCAGCTAAAAATTCTGCAGTTATTCTGGGCTTTATTGTTTCAAGGGTGGTTCTGCCAATTACTTCTTCTGCAGAATATCCATATAATTTTTCAGCAGACCTGTTCCAGGTTAAAATATGCAAAGAAGTTGTGGTAGAAAAAACACCATCTGAGGTGTTGTTGACCAACGCAGCCATTGCAGCAAGTTTGTCTTCATTCTGCTTTCTTTGAGTTATATCGCGTGTTATTTTTGCGAAGCCTTTTAAGCTGCCATCATCCTGGTACAGCGCTGTAAAAACTACGTTAGCCCAAAATTGGCTGCCGTCTTTTCTTATGCGCCAGCCTTCATCCTCGTATCGCCCTGTTGCTGCAGCCTGTTGCAGGTTATAAAAAGGGACATTGTTAGTATTATCCTCCGGCGAATAAAAAATACGTATGTGTTCACCTATTATTTCTTCAGCTGTGTAGCCTTTTATATTTTCAGCGCCTTTATTCCATGTAACTATATAGCCCGAAGGGTCAATAACAAAAATTGCGTAGTCCTTTACATTTTCTACCAAAAGGCTAAAAATATCACTATCCTGTATATACTTTAACGAAGCATCAGGATGTACTTTATTTGTAAGGGATATTGAAGGATTACCCAGCATTACATAACCAGTTGATTTCTTAAAGATTGTCATTAAAATCAACTAATACAATTAAAAAACCTTATTTAAGCATTTTTTATTTAATCGCAAGAATGGTAACGCTCCAATTACATTCACCTTTTTTTAATAGTCCTCATTGTCAACATATTATAAATAATCTCCAATTGATATTTTCTAATTTTTATTTGTTTATTAAAATAGCATTAAATACCAATAAAAATTAAACAAAACATCTTCAAGCGGGATTACAATAAAGTCATATTTCTCCACGGTTGACCACTTTTGAAAACAAGCAGCCATGTTACGACGCAACAATGATAAAACCGGGAAATGCTTAAACCTGCGGAAGAATGCCAATGAGGTGAAACGTGAAAGGTGAAAAACCAGCTATTGCTTCTGCTTAACGGGCTGTGCAGGTAAAGTTTGCAAAAGCCCATCAGTGCGTGTAGCTTTTAGTTCCCCTTTTAAGGGCCGCCCGGATGACCCGCTTGGACGGGGGTGGAGCGGGTTTTCATCGTGCCGCCAGCCGGGGCGGCCAAAAATATATCCTAGCTTGCTTTTAAGATCGGGGGCTTCTTTTACCTCGCGTATCATATTGCCAAACTCGTGAAATACCATTTCAGCGGGGTTATTGCTTTTTGGGGGCTTGGTTACACCAAACACTACCTTTTCGCCCTCGGGCTCAAAAGTGCCAAACATTTTGTCCCAAATAATAAGGAACATGCCCATGTTACGGTCAATATACTGGTGGTTTTGGCCATGGTGCACACGGTGGTGGCTGGGGGTAACAAAAATATACTCCAGCCAGCCCATTTTTTTAATCAGTTCGGTATGTACAAATATGCCCCAAATTTGCGTGGCCGAATAAATAAAGGCAATATCAGTGGGTTTAAACCCAACCCATGCCAGTGGAATAAAATATATAAACCGGTATAGCGGCTGAAAAACAGAGGAGCGGAAACCCACGGTAAAATTAAATTTGTCACTGCTATGGTGGGTAACATGCACCGCCCAAAAAAGGCGTATTTCATGGTCAAACCGGTGCAGCCAGTAATACATAAAATCTTCCGCAAGCAGCAGTGCCACCCAGTATATTACGGGGTGCTGCCAGGTAAAAACGGCCCTTATAAAAAAGTACTGTAACACGGCAAGGGTTACCACGCGAAAAGCAAGGTCAAGCCCGCCATTAAACAGCATAAGGTACATGTTGGTAATGGTATCTTTTACCGTGTAGGTTTTGCGGTGCTGCAGGTGTGTTAATAAAATCTCCAGCCCAATTATTATTAAATAAATGGGTGTTGAAATAAGTATAAGCCATTGTTCCCTGATGCCATGCATAGTTTACCGGTTGCTTTAGTGGTGCAAATTACGGTTAAACCGGCGATGTGAGAAAACCGGGGCGGCAGGCTTAAGGGATAATTAACGAAGAACAGCCGGGGCGAAGGGTTTAAAGTTTATAGTTTCCAGTTTCCAGTTTTTGTGGAGGATGATGTGCAAATAGGGTAAGGTTTTAAAAAACTCTGTGAAACTCCGTGCAAAACTCGGTTTAACTCCGTGTACTTGTTCTTCAGGAAGCGCTTTCTCACTGGCTAACATGCTTCATCAAGTAATAACAGTTAATATTATTTATAATTAAGGAATAAACAGCCTTAACCACAGAGGAACAGGAGTTGAAGAAACACAGAGTTAAGGGAGTTTCAAGTTGATGT
>JABDGS010000070.1 GCA_013285915.1 Bacteroidota bacterium | reverse complement strand
GAAAATATTATTGGTGTCCGGCCTGAGTTTAAGAATGATGTAACCATCTTGCAAAAACACCTGTACCTGCGCAAGGCCGGCGTTACTATTGGTGCATTAAAAGGAAGGGATATGGTACCGGCGCACGAGCTTGCGATGAGTATATTGGTTGACAAGCATGTACCGTGTGTTACATTAACAAGGCAGCAGGCCATACAATACCTGCAAAAGAAAGACGTGCAGTTAAACAATTTTGATAAAGGCTGGGCGTTAGCTACTTACGAAAACATAAGCCTTGGCTGGATAAAAATACTTGCTAACAGGGTAAATAATTATTACCCCGTGGAATGGAGGATATTGAAGGATAACATGTAAGGTTGAGTATACCGGGTTATGCAGATATGGGAATAACTATCTGTAAACGGTTTATACCCCAATACTTAAATTTGTGATTGAGCAGTGAACCTGTTGAATGAGTATGAAAAGAATATTGAACATTTTACTAATAAGCTGTGGCCTGATTGTATGCAACACGGTTATAGCGCAGTCTTCTGAAGATTATATTGTACACACCATAAAGAAAGGTGAGGTGTTGCCTGTGCTGGTAAAAAAATATGGTATAACACCCGAAGAAATATCAAAAATTAACAATTTCGGTACAAACCATATTTTGCATGTTGGCGACAAGGTAAAATTACCGAGTAACGCAGTATACCGGGAGTTGCCTGACAGTGTATTGGCAGCAAAACCAGCATCCCCTGCGCCATCAGTGCCTGTTGTTAAAAGTGAAGTTGCTGCTAAAACAACTGACACTATTGCTGCAAAAACAAAACAACCGGCTTATACTACTCATATTATTCAGCATGGGGAGGTTTACAGTGTACTTGCAAAAAAATATCATGTAACTGTTGATGAGATACTTGATATAAATGACTTTAAAGGCAGCCATATTTTGCATTCTGGGGATAAAATAAAGCTACCGGCTAAGGCTGCCCTGCAGCAGGATTCAACTGCTGTAGTCGTGCAACCTGTAGCCCAGCCAGTTGCCCCCGTGGTTAAACCGGAAGAACCGGTAGTTAAAAAAGAACCGGTAAAGCAACCCGCAGCTATTGATACAACAGGCGCAACAGCATACGTAGTAGAAAAGAAGGAAACCCTGTACAGCATAAGCAAAAAATTTAAGGTAACTGTTGACCAATTAAAAGTATGGAACAATCTTAAAAGCAACGATATAGCAACAGGGCAAACACTGTATATTCATGGCATACCGGCGGCAACAGCCTTACAGAATAATACCCCGGCGCAGCAAGCCGTAACGTACCCGCAATTGCCCCAACAATCAGAAAAAAAGATTGCTGCACCGCCCGTTTCAACTTCAAGCCCGGCTACGAAATTAAAGCCTGATGAAAAAGTTACACCACCCCAAAAGCCAGTAGCTGATGCAGCCCTGGCAAACATTCCTGAAACAGGCTATTTTTCTTCTGTTTTCGGTAAAGATGTAACAGGCAGAAGTTTACAAACCGCTAACGGCGTTTCAATGACTTTTAAAACAGCCAGCGGCTGGAGCGACAAAAAATATTACATATTAATGAATGATGTTGCACCCGGTTCTGTTGTGCAAATTACCAACGAGGATGGCAAAGCTATTTACGCAAAAGTGTTGTGGAACATGGGTGACGTGAAAGATAACGATGGTGTTGTGTTTAGAATAAGCGATGCGGCAGCATCGGCCTTGAACTTAAAAACTACAAAGTTTAATTTGGCAGTAACGTTTTACCAGTAAAAGGTTACAGGTTGCCGGTTACCAGTTGCCAGTAATTGAAGGCAACCCTGTCACCTGTATCCTCTTAAAAAATCTTCAATAAGCATTCTTTTCTTTCCCTCTAATTGTATATCCAGTAAATGTATATAACCGTCAGCACAGGCGAATTTTAGGTATGTTTTGCTGTCAGTTAACATACTGCCTGACTTTGATGAATGTGGTGTAATTTCTTTTTTGCTGCGGAATATTTTTATCATTTTCTCATCCAAATAACTAAAAGCGGCAGGGTAGGGGGATAGCCCGCGTATAAGGTTGTGAATGCTTGCTGCAGTATTATTCCAATCAATTTTGCAGGTTTCAGTAAATATTTTTGGCGCATGCTGAAGAATTATCTGTTGCTGGTGTGCCACCTCATCCTGCGGCATTTCTTTTAATGTGCCTTCTGCAAGCAGGGTTATTGTTTTTACAAGCAATTGTGCCCCAACGTTCTTCATTTCATCATGCAATTCTCCGGCTGTTTCATCATCACCGATACCTATTTTTTCTTGTAATAATATATTGCCTGTATCAATGGCCTGTTGCAATTTAAAAGTAGTAACGCCGGTTTGGTTTTCTCCATTTATTACAGCCCAGTTAATGGGTGCCGCACCACGGTATTGCGGCAATAAAGAGCCGTGCAGGTTTATCGTACCCAGCGGCGGCATATTCCAAACAACTTCAGGCAGCATTCTAAAAGCCACCACCACCTGTACATCTGCCTGTAATGCACGAAGCTCTTCAATAAAAAGCGGGTTCTTCAACTTTTCAGGCTGTAAAATATGCAGTCCTTTTTCAACAGCATATTTTTTTACAGCACTTTCCTGCAGCTTCATGCCGCGGCCTGCAGGTTTATCGGGTGCGGTAACAACACCCACGACATTAAAACCAGCCAATACCAATGCATCCAGCGAAGCCACAGCAAACTCGGGCGTGCCCATAAAAACAATCCGCGGGTTTATTTTTTGCATGCCGCAAAAGTAAGCAAGGGCGTGTAAAATATTGCAAACAGCTATAACGTAAAGGCGTTATTCAAAATCGGGATAAAGCAGGTACTTTTTTCTTATCTTTTTAAAAGCTATAAGCTTCGGCTGCCAGCTTTGACGTATTTCATCTTCTGTTTTGCCCTGCTCAAGCTGTGCCATAAGTTCACTGTTGCCGGCAAGAATATTAAAGTAATATTTAGTGGGCAGCTTGCTTTTGGGTGTTATAAAAAAACTGTCTTTATTGTTGAACAATTTGTAAGCCTTTATCAGCCATTGCAGCTCTATCCTGTCGGGGGTAGGTTGGGTGGTCAAATCCCAACCATAGCATAGTCTTCCATTAAGTTTTGGGTCTTTTATACCTTCCGTTGGATGCGGTGTAAAAGAGAACAAAGTATCGGGCAGCGCCGGGTGGCCAAATATCGCAAACGGGTGCTCTGTTCCACGGCCTTCTGTTACATACGTACCTTCAAAAAAACAGGTAGATGGGTACCAGTACACACAACTCATATCAGGAAGATTGGGAGATGGTTTAACCGGTAATATATACCTGCTTTTATGTGTGTAATTTTTACAGCGTACAACGTACAGTTTAAAGTTTGAATTTTCTGCCTCAAACCCAAGCAGTTCACCCAGCGATATTTTTTTATCCTGCTTCCGTATTATACGTTGCGGCAACCATTGTTCGCCCAACAGCATTTCGGTATATTCACCCAGCGTCATACCATACACAACAGGTATAGGCTGCATACCTACAAAACTTTTATAATCACTGTCAAGCACAGGGCCATCAACATAAAAACCGTTGGGGTTTGGGCGGTCAAGCACAATAAGCGGTTTGTTGTTTTGTATCGCGCTTTCCAAAAACTCCTGCAGTGATGATATATATGTGTAAAAACGGGCGCCCACATCCTGTATATCAAAAAGCAGGATATCAACATCCTGCAAGTCTGCTTCCGATGGTTTTGTTTTTTTACCATACAGCGATACTACTTTTATACCCGTGGCTGAATCAGTATAGGTATCTACCTGCTCGCCCGCATCTGCCTTGCCCCTGAAGCCATGCTCAGGCCCGAATATTTTTGCGATGGTTACGCCAAGTTTCTGTAGGGTATCAACAAGGTGGCTGCTGCCTATGATTGATGTGTTGTTGGCAAAAACGCCAACACGTTTGCCCTTTAACAATGGCAGGTACTCGTTTATTTGAAAAGCACCCGGTAAAATTGGTAGCCTTTCAACATTGGCTTTTTGGCCTGTTTGCGGGTTACGGGTTTGCGCGGCCACTTGTATTGCAATTTGAAAGCAGGTAAATAAAACAAACAATTTTTTCATTCGGCTGTAACTTATACGGTGGAAAGTTAACTAAAAATACTTGTGCGAAAAACCGAATAGGCTTACCTTGCCCGCATTTTACAGGCAGGTTGCGCATAAAAATTATTCATCAAAAAAATGTTTGCGGCAGCTAACCATACGCTCTACATAAAACTATAAACAATTAATTATGCGCGAAGTAAGAAATGGCGATACTATTAAAGTACATTACCGTGGCAGGCTTGAGGATGGAACCGTATTTGACAGCAGCGAAGGACGTGAGCCCCTGCAGTTTGAAGTTGGTGGTGGAATGGTTATACCCGGTTTTGACAGCGGGGTACTTGGAATGACAGTGGGGCAAAAGAAGACAATTACTATACCTGTGGATGAGGCTTATGGCCCGGTGCAGGAAGAAATGTATATGGAGTTTCCGAAGGACCGTTTTCCGGAAGATATGAACCCGGAGGTTGGTATGAGTTTAAACATGAGCAATGGCAGCGGGCAGGCTATACCGGTTGTTATTGCCGAAATACTGGATGAAGTGGTTATACTTGATGCCAACCACCCCTTAGCAGGCGAAGACCTTACTTTTGACCTTGAGTTGGTTGATATTTTAGGCGGCAAACCACTTATTATAATGCCGTAGAGGAGCTACCGGTTTGAAAGTTTGAGGGTTTGAATGTTCGGTTGTTCAAGAGTTGCAGAAGTTTACGAGC
Organism: Bacteroidota bacterium; assembly: GCA_013285915.1. Lineage (GTDB taxonomy): Bacteria > Bacteroidota > Bacteroidia > Chitinophagales > Chitinophagaceae > JABDFW01. The sequence goes on along the minus strand of JABDGS010000070.1, from coordinate 18,819 downwards.
TATATGAAAAAGTTCAGCAGGTGACGGCATACCTGCTGAACTTTTTTTATTATTTGCAAACAATCTGCGCAAATCCTTTCCATCTTAATAATCTGCGTTCCATTTCTTCACCCTTTAGGGGCAGGCGTTTACAGGGCTTTACTTTCTTCTCAACCACCAGCCTAACCAAATGCCCACTAAGCCCCATTGGGCTGTATATTCAATGATGTAGCCTTTTTGTCCGGCCGACTGGTACCAAATATGAAAAGTATAATCTGAATTAAGGTAAACTATTGCTGCTGTTAGCAGACAGGCTAAAAGTATAGTGCCGAAGGTTGGGGCATTTATCTTAAGCAATATCCAGCACAGCAAAAGCACCACCAGCACATCCGTTAAAAAAGACCTTACCATGCTCATGCCCATATTGGTATTTTGGGTTTTGTGGTATGAGACGATGGCCCAGGGTTTACCTGCGGATTCTGTCATGTGGGCTTGTTTTTCAGCCGAAGTTGCGTCAGGCTTTACACCTGGCATAAGATACTGGCCTGATGGCAGGTTTTGCGAATTAAGATAATTAAGAATAGTGTCTTGTTTAGGGGTATATGCCATTGATTTGTAGTGTACATTAAGCACCGTCCAAACCAGGAACTGAACCATAAAGATGATGATGCCGCCTACAAAGGCGCCAATAATTGCTTTTTTCATACAGGGCTTTTTTAGTTTGCCGTAAGGTAGAAACATTTACTAATTTGCCACCTTAATTTTAGCTTAGTATGTTACAATATGATTACACCGTTGCCGAAAGGTTTATGCGTTATGTGCAGGTTGACACTCAAAGCGACCCCGCTTCAAATACATTTCCTTCTACCGAAAAGCAAAAAGATCTAAGCATTGTGCTGCAGCAGGAACTGCTTGCAATGGGCGTTAAAAATGCGCAGATGGATGAATATGGTTATGTTTATGCAACTATACCATCAAATACATCTAAGAAAGTGCCGGTTGTTTGTTTTTGCAGCCATGTTGACACGGCACCGGACTGCAGCGGCACAAACGTAAAACCCATACTGCATAAAAATTATGATGGCGGTGATATTGTGCTGCCTGATGATGCCACGCAGGTTATTACAGCAAAAAATTATCCTTACCTGGCAGAAAAAATTGGTGATGATATTATTACTGCAAGCGGTACAACGTTGCTTGGATCGGATGATAAATCCGGCGTATCTATTATTATGGATATGGCCAATTACCTCGCGCAGCATCCCGAAGTAAAACACGGCGATATAAAAATATTGTTTACCCCTGATGAAGAGGTAGGGCGCGGTACAGCAAAAGTTGACCTTGCAAGACTGGGGGCCGAATTTGCATACACGCTTGATGGCGGCCCGGTGGGCACATTTGAAGATGAAACATTCAGTGCCGATGGCTTACGCATAACGATAACAGGCGTTCCTTTTCACCCCGGCTATGCAAAAGGCAGGCTAACAAATGCTTTGAAAATTGCAGGAGAAATACTGGCTGCATTGCCTAAAACTGAGTTTAGCCCCGAAACTACAGATGGCAGGGACGGGTTTGTACACCCTGTATCATTAAACGGCACCGCAGAGGCGGCCGTTATTGATTTTATAATAAGAGATTTTATTACGGCCAACCTTGCAAAACACGAAGAACGTTTGAAAGTTATTGCAGAAACCGCGATGCTGCAATACCCGCAGGCTGTTATGCAGGTTGATGTGCAGGAACAATACCGCAACATGAAGGAAGTAATTGATAACTACCCAAATATTTGCAGGTATGCCGAAGAAGCATATAAGCGCAGCGGCCTAACCGTAAAAAAGGAGCCCATACGCGGCGGCACAGATGGAAGCCGGCTTAGCTTTATGGGACTGCCCTGCCCAAACATTTTTGCAGGTATGTATGCGATACACAGCAAGCATGAGTTTGTAAGTGTGCAGGACATGCAAAAGTCGGTGGAGGTGCTTGTAAACCTTGTGCAGGTATATAATGAGTTTACGCCCGAATAATCAGCTTAAAATTTTTGAAAAGAAAGTGTCCCGGTATGCATCACCAATGGGTATAATATTTTTGCCGATTTGTATGCTGCTTTTTTCAATAACATCAATTTTATTAACTGCAACTATATACGATTTGTGCACGCGTATAAACTTATGTTTAGGCAACTTGTCTTCAATAGCCTTAATATTTTGCAGGCTTAAAATTTGTTTGTCATGTGTTGCCACGGCAATATAATTTTGCTTTGCCTCAATAAATAAAATGTTGTTTAGCGGTATACGCTGTATTTTGTATTCAGATTTTATAAATAGGTCCTCACCTGTAACCTCTTCAACATTTGCCTTGGCTGGTAAAACAGGTGCAGAAATTGGCTGCATAATCACCCTGCGTGCCTTTTCAACTGCTTTATAAAACCGTTCGAACGATACTGGCTTTAGCAGGTAATCAATCACATCATGCTCATAACCCTCCATGGCATATTTTGAGTAAGCGGTAGTTAAAATAACCTTGCATTTACCCTGCAATATTTTCATAAACTGTATACCTGTAAGTTCGGGCATTTGTATATCCAGGAAAATAAGATCAGCATCATTGGTACGCAGGTATTCAAGAGCCTCTAAGGGATTGCACGAAGAATATGCCAGCTGCAAAAAAGGTATTTTGCTTACGTATTCTGCCAAAATATCTATTGCCAGCGGCTTATCATCAACAATAACGCACCTTATCATTTATTGTACTTTGTTTTAGTTTCAGAAAGATCAATTTTCAACAGGCAGGTAAACACACCGCCGTCTTCTTTAAGTGTAAAGTTATGCTTGCCATAATATAATAATTGTAACCGGCGCTGCGTATTTTTCAAACCGATACCGCCTGTATTATCCTTCTGCTGCTTTTTTATTTTGTTGCTGCTGCTTAACACCAGCGTGTTATTAGTTATGGTGATAATTAATTCAGCCATATCCAATGGGTCATCTACAACACCATGTTTAATAATATTTTCCATAAAAGGTATTAACAGTAATGGGGCTATATACAACCCATCCGCATTGCCGCTAACAGCAAAATCAATACAAAGGTTTTTCTTTGCTCCAATGTTCTGCAGGGCCAAATAATTTTCCAGGTAATTTATTTCTTTTTCAAGCGGCACTTTATCAAGGTCACTGCTGTCGAGCATATACCTTAACAAACCTGATAACTTTAGCAATGCTTCAGGGGCATCATCATTTTTTTGATAGGTAAGCGCATACACATCGTTGATTGTGTTAAACAAAAAATGCGGGTTTACCTGTGTTTTTAGAAAAGAGAGTTCTGCCTTTATTTTTTCTTTCTCCAGTTCCCGTTTTTCTTTTTCGCTCCTGTTGGTTGAAACAATAAAATATACCACAATACCAAACATACAATGGTTTAGCGATACCATTATACAGTTGCGTATATAATAGCCCGCACTAACAGGCCCGTGAGGGTAGTTGTTAAATTTAAGGTAGGGCAGAAATACGCCAAATTCAAATATATACCTTACAAGTACCACCGCTGCAAATGTTGCCAGTATATACAACAAACCCCTCAGGTACTTTTTTGTAAAAAAAGCAGGGCCAACAAAAAAGTAAAACCCATAAAAACCGGTCATAAAAACAGCCTGGTAGCCAAACGAAAAAATAAAGGCATACCATACACGCATGGGCGCAGATTGAGCATCTGGCGGCCCTAAAAAATGGCCGCTGCCGGTATACATATCATACGTACTGCTTATAATAAAATAGCCCCAAAAGGCAATGTGCAGTAATACGTATAAGCGTTTGGCCATGGTGCTAAGATAAGTTTTTGATTATGCTATAAAATAGCTAATAAGCCACCAGTCAAAATTTATACACCAAAGGCCTTTTTGCATGTACAAAGTATTCAGTAAGTATAAGGGGGGTGTTGATAAACACAATAAGACGGTTTGTCAATTACAGTGTTTATATACAACGCCAATGTGCGAATATTTGTTAAAAATATTGCTATGCGTTTGTTTATAATAACACTTTTTTTGCTGCCTGTAATTGCTGTGGCGCAAGATCATTATGCATTAATACACAAGGCAGATTCTTTTTTTCAAAGGAAAGATTATGCCATGGCTGTGAAACTCGCTGATGAATTTTTTACTACCGATTCAAGCTGTGACGGCTGCGCGTATGATGCCGCTACCTATAATGCATGGGTTGGTAATAAACAAAAAGCTATAGAGTATTTAAGAAAGGCATTTTACTATGGCTACGGTGCAGGGCGGCTTGATCTTGAAACAGATTTTGTGAGCCTGCATAATGAACCGGAATGGCCAGCCCTTGTGCAAATGGGTAAAGACAGCTATGATGGCAAACTTGAAAACCTGCCGACTATTGCCGGTAAGGCAGCCAGGAAAAAATATATGGCATGGCAAAAGGATTGGGAAACAAACAACATGGCATCATTTAAAGATATTGATACCAACGGCACGGCCGCTGCCGTTTATAAAAAGCTTGTAGCCTTTAATAATTACAAGCCTTTTACCGCTATCGGGCGCTGCCTGTTTTTATATTATAGGGCGAACGACAGTGTGCAAATCCCCTACCTTGTAGTGTTGCCATCGGCGCAATATAACCCGGCAAAAAAATACCCGCTGCTTGTGGTGCTGCATGGTGCTGTGGGTATGGCCGGTACCAGGCCACCTTATTATATTGACTCAGCCGGTGCTATACAAAGCTTTCACCGCCATTTTAACAAATATGCTGCCCTGCATGAAATGGTAACGATATACCCAGTGGCAACAAAACAATACAACTGGATGGCGCCTGATGATGGATTTGGTGAAACACCAGCCATTATAAACTACCTCAAACATTTGATGAACATTGACGATAACAGTGTATACATAACAGGCCACTCAAACGGTGCAACTGGTTCGTTCAGTTATCTTATGAAAGCACCCTCATTATTTGCAGCTTTCAGCGGGATGAATACAAGGCCAAGGGTTGAAACAGGGGGCACATTTTTGCCTAATGCCCTTAACCGAAGCTTTTACGCCATTGCAACTGATAAGGACTATTACTTTCCACCAAATGGAAACGATACCCTAAATAAACTTGCACATGATATGGGTATTGACTGGACAGTTGACATGCACAATGGCTTCCCGCACTGGTTTCCGCAATTTGACGCTGCTGACGCGCCTGTGGGTAAAATGTTTGATATGATGCTTGTAAAAAAGCGCAACCCGTTTCACACAAATATCTATTGGGAATGTGATGATACTACGCACGGCAGTTGCGACTGGCTGCAGATAACAGCCCTTGATACGATGCAACAGCCGGCATCATGGCACAAGCAATATAACTTCGCTATTCATCCATGGATATCCAATGAAAACCCTGATAGTATCCTTGATATAACAAAACAAGCCTTTAACTATCCGCGCAGATCCGGCGCTGTAAATGCAACATACGATAGTAACGTTTTCACTCTTGAAACATCCTGCGTTAAAAATATACGGGTGCTTATTTCGCCGCCAATGGTCAATCTTTCAAAACCGGTAATTGTGGTAATAAACGGAAAGACCGTGTTTAATAAGAAGCTTGACTACAACAAAACATTCATGCTTGAAAACTTTGTGCAAAATTTTGACCGGGTAGCTATATGGGTAAATTATATTGACCTGTAATGCCATTTGGTATGTCGTGGGTTTCTTTTGGTAATCATTTTTTATTCACCCGCAAAATAATCCTAAGAGAACGTGTTACTGCAAGTTGCTATTGAGTTTTGAAAAATAACGCCGGAAATGATAGTTATGTCTTACATTGGCTGAAATTTTTCAACTATGGACTTCCCTCATATTCTTCAAAGTTATTGGTGGATAATAGTTTTAGTGATAATATTTTTTAGTGGTCTTGTTACGGTTAACCAGGGATATATTACTGTAATAACCATGTTTGGTAAATACCGCAGAATACTTTTACCGGGGCTAAACTTTAAAATGCCGCTTTTTGAAAGTGTTTATCGCCGTATAAGCATACAAAACCGCTCTGTTGAATTGGAGTTCCAGGCGGTTACACTTGACCAGGCAAACGTGTATTTTAAAGCGATGCTTTTGTATGCAGTGCAAAATGCTGATGAAGAAACAATAAAGAAAGTAGCGTTTAAATTCATCAGCGATAAAGACCTTATGCAGGCGCTGGTGCGTACCATCGAGGGCAGCATACGTGCGTTTGTTGCCACAAAAAAACAAGCTGAAATATTGTTGCTCAGGAAAGACATTGTGGAGTTTGTAAAAGACCAGATCGACCATACGCTGGAAGAATGGGGTTACCACCTGCAGGACCTGCAGATAAACGATATAACCTTTGACCAGGCCATTATGGATAGCATGAGCAAAGTGGTCGCCAGTAATAACCTGAAAGCTGCCGCAGAGAACGAAGGCCAGGCATTGCTGATAACCAAAACAAAAGCCGCTGAAGCAGAGGGTAACGCTATAAAAATATCAGCTGAGGCGGAAAAAGAAGCAGCTCGCTTGCGTGGGCAGGGTGTAGCACTCTTCCGCGAAGAAGTAGCGCGTGGTATGAGCCAGGCTGCCGAACAAATGAAACAGGCCAATCTTGATACCAATGTAATATTATTCAGTATGTGGACAGAAGCCATTAAAAACTTTGCTGAAGTAAGTAAGGGCAACGTAATATTTCTTGATGGCAGCCCTGAAGGCATGGGCAAACAAATGCAGCAGATAATAGGTATGGCCAAAGTTGATCAAAACAGAAACCAGGCTGCTGGTAAGTAGAAAAGCTATTGTGTTTGTTTCGTTTTCAATAAAGACTATTTATATAAGAAATCCCCCGCCATCGGCGGGGGATTCTTATATATTTTATATTCTATCCTGCATTCCCTCTTCATCCATTCAAATCCTAACAATCGTGGTTCTGTCCTACTGTCCACCACCATTATCTGGCGTAGTGCTGTTGTCGCTGTCGAGGTTTAAAGGGTAACCATAGGTGCCTTCGTACCCGGGATAAACACCTTCGAGCCTTACTGTACCACGGGCAGAGGCAAGCGCTGCTTTAAGGTCGTCCAGGGTATTTATAGCCTGGCCATCAACGCTTGTTATTACAAAACCTTCCTGCATACGGGTATTTTTTAATACACCATTGCCGAGTTTTTTAACCAATACACCTCCGCTTAACTGGTTCTTTTTAGCGGTAGCAGCATCAAGCGTAACAAGTTCACTATTACCTAATTTTTCAAGAGCTGTTTCCGTTTTTACAACACTATAATTGCCAGATTTATTCTTCAGCGTAATATTTACGGTTGTCTCTTTACCATTACGGAAGTAAGATATAGATATCTTGTCCCCTGGTTTGTAACGGGTAATTTGTTCCTGCAATTCGGGGCCGCTGCTTACGGTTGTACCGTTTATTTTGGTAACAAAATCACCTTTTTCAATACCTGCATCTTTAGCGGCGCCATCTGCAGCAACACCTGTTACAAATACGCCATCGCCATCTTTAATGCCATATTTTGCTTTAGCTTCTTCTGGCAGGTCTTCCTGCGGGTACTGTATACCTAAGTAAGCCCTTTGCACGGCACCAAATTTCAACAGGTCGTTCACTATCTTCTTAACAATATTTACAGGTATCGCATAAGAGTAACCTGCATAAGAACCTGTGGGGGAAGCTATAGCAGAGTTGATACCAATCAGTTCGCCATTGGTGTTAATAAGCGCACCACCACTATTGCCTGGGTTAACCGCAGCATCAGTTTGAATGAATGATTCAATAGGGCGGTCACCTTTATTAATACCTATACTTCTTGCTTTGGCACTGATAATACCTGCTGTAATTGTTACATCAAGGTTCAACGGGTAGCCAACTGCCAAAACCCATTGGCCAAGCCTTGTATCGTCGCTGTTGCCATACACAAGGTAAGGCAGGTTTGCGGCATCAATTTTAATAACTGCAAGGTCGCTGTTAGGGTCAGTACCAATAACGGTGGCCTTGTAGCTTTTTCGGTTGGTAAGTGTAACATTAATTTCGTCGGCACCATCTACCACGTGGTTGTTGGTTACTATGTAACCATCATTGCTTATAATAACGCCACTGCCGCTTGCGCGCTGCTCGGGTATTACACGCGGGCCATTAAAGAAATCGGAGAAAGGATCAGAATCTCCAAAAAAGTCAGAGAACGGATTTTTTTGTTTGGGTAGGTTGTTGCTAACCTGCCTTTGCTTGGTACGTGTTTTAATATGCACCACCGCAGGGGCAGATGATGTTGCTGCGGCCGTAAAATCAACCGGGCCGGCATTGTTGTTGTTGTTCTTGTCAAAAAAACCTGCATAGTTTACCGGCAGTTTACCTGTTTCCTGTATACCGGCATACCTGCTTTGCATCCACTTGCCATAGCCCCACATACTCAATATGGCAGTAGTGGCACTAATCAGCACTACTAATAAAATGTTCTTGAGTTTCATTGCATTTTTAATTTTAATAAATTAACATGTCAAATTACATGCCCTTTGATTACAAAGGAACGAAGCTGTTTAAATGCAAAATAGTTAAACCTTTCCATTTAACAAATAATTGACGAAGCCTGTCGTAGGCCTTGACAAAGTTACAGTTACGTTTTAGTTTTCATAACATTTGTTCCGGTTAAAATGACATTTAACTGGATGAATGGCAGTTTGAAAGCTAAATATATATTATATAAAATTTTTATAATACCTGTTACCATCTGCATTTTCATTGATACAATGCGGTTATCTCGGTTTAAGCAAGTTGTTTTAAAAAAGCCATTGTATCAACCCCGTCGGCGTAATCAATAAGCGATGGGCATTGCGCTTCACCAAAATTTACAAAGCCATGTCCAACTACGCATTGCACATCATTATTGCTTGATAAGGCATGCTGTACTTCATCCTTATCCGCATAAAACTCAAAATGCACCTGGCTAACAGGTGAAAAAGGCGAGGGGTTTTCTGTAAGTATAACTGATTCATTACTCATATAAAACCTGCTGTTCATTAAAAGCAACGCCAGGTGATAATCAAAGTTGTTCCTATACTTATGCAGGTCGGCAAAATAGCTGTACTTTTTTAACGCTTCAATAAGGGGGATAAAATCATATCCATGTGGTACATACAGCTTTGTTACGTTACGGCAGCCAAGCCCAAAATACAATTGAATGTCATCTGCAAGCAGGCTGAGTTCTTCGGTTGTTTCAGTACCATCCAGCACAGCTACCGAAGTTCTGTTACGCCTTATTATATTGGGGTATTTTCCAAAATAATAGTCAAAATACCTTGCCGTATTATTGCTGCCTGTGGCAATGTACGCGTCGCATCCGTTAAGCCGCTCAGCAAACTGGATGAGCGATGATATTTCGTCATTCCAACCACTCATTTTATTTACCGCATGCGTAATAAGCATGGTATCTTTTGATGACAGCTTTACCATGGCTTTATGCCCCCAAATAAACACACACAGCAGGTCGTTAAAGCCAACCATGGGTATATTGCCCGCCATAACAATACCGATGGTTTTAGGGTTGCTGTTTTCATTACTAATGCCGTATGATGCTGCCCATGCTTCCAGTTTTTCTTTTGCCAAAAAGCCATCTGCAATATTTTTTAAAGCAATACTGGTAAACTCAGTTGTAAACCACCCGTTTTGCCGGTGCGCTTCGTTTTTAATATGCACAAGTTGTTCATCATCGGTCTTTAAATAATCACCCAATTTTGCCAATAAATCAATTCGTTGTTGTAAGTTCATCTTTTCAACCTTATTTTTACAACGCAAAAATAGTTGCAAGTTTCCAGTTTCACGTTTAGGTTTTGCAACCAATGGTTACCGGCCAGCGTTTTAAAACAAGGTCAACTTTTAATCTCAAACTATAAACCTGCCTGTCGGCAGACAGGCTTTAAACTGTTTGTATGGCTATTAAAATAACAGAGGAATGTATAAACTGCGGGGCATGCGAACCTGAATGCCCTAATAATGCTATTTACGAAGGCGGTGTTGAATGGAGCTTCTCCGATGGCACTACTGTAAAGGGCGCCGTAGTGCTTATGGATGGCACAGTAGTTGATGCCGGCGATAAATTTGCACCCATTGCTGTGGATACCTATTACATTACCCCGAACAAATGCACTGAATGCCAGGGCTTTCATGAAGAGCCACAATGCGCCGCCGTTTGCCCGGTTGACTGTTGCGTACCCGATGAAATGTACCGTGAAACAGTAGATGAGCTGTTAGCCAAGAAAGAAAAAATGCACATTTAAAGCACATATTGGTGTGCGAAACTAAACTTGGTTTCGGCTATAGTTTAAATGTACCTTTCCTGTAATGATTGTTGCTGTATAAGCGACATTAAATAAACGGGTGATATTTCCCGTAGCAGAGGTGAAGGATCTAAATTCTTCACCTTTTTTGCGTCCAAACCTTTCCCAAAAGGAGGAAAAAGGAGGAAAAAATTTGCTATTAATTTTACTCAATTAATTGATAATTAAGTTTTTACAAAAAAAATGAAAGAAATTACCAATAAAATTCAATTTGGTATTTATTGCTTTTATTGTCCGCCGTGAACTATTTTAAAATCTGCAAAATATTCCAAAATTTCAAAGAACCTTTCGTGCTTCCACCTTAAAGCTTCTTCCTTCCACCTCCCTGTACTATATATAAAAACTGCTGTTTTGTCCGCTGTTTTGGCAATATTTATTTTTCCGGCTGCGGTATTTTTTCTTCCAGTATCACGCAGTCGTTTTTGTCAAAATAAGTACAGGTCATAGCACCCATATCAACCACCCATTTCTCCACGCCGGTTTTGGCCGAATCATCGCAAAAAGTTGGAAAAGTTGTTTCGCCCCGTTGGTGGGCCGCAAGGTATTTTACAAATTCAGTCTTATCGCTATGGTCAGCCACCTGCCTTAATACCGCACCTGCAGGTGTGGCAATATTAAAGTTGTCAGCACCATAATATTCAGTGTGTGTATCTTGAACAAAGGTGGTATAACCCTTAACTCCTAACTTTTTAAGGGCTTGTACGTAAGCCGGGTAATCCGCTCCGCTTTTTACTTTGCTGTGCGCCTCCTTAATCTCATTAATAGTAAACATAGCTTATTGTTTTATTGTATGGCAAAAGTGATGAACGATACAACGGTTGACTTGTAAAAAATCGTTTTTTTGGACTTTTCTGTTGTTTTCAAATTATAGTTAAGGAACGCATCATTATATGTCCACAAGTAGTCGCATAATACCGCACTGCATCACTCTATTTTTTCCCAAAAAATGCCTCAGGTGTTTCACCGGTAAATGTTTTAAACTCTTTTATAAAATGTGCCTGGTCATAAAAGCCTGCTTCGTAACTAAGTTCGGTTAGCGATCCTGTATTCGCATGTTGTGCAATAGCATTCTTCATACGGATGATTGAAGCAAATTTTTTGGGAGAAGCACCGACAACCGCGCGGAACTTTTTCTCCAGGGGGCTTTGGCTGGTATGCAGTTGCCTTGCAAGTTCCTGTATGCGGATGATACCTTTTGCTTTATGAATAAGGGAAAGTGCGGTAACAATCAACTGGTCGGGTGGGGTAACATTCATTCTTTGCAAGAGGAACCTTTCAACAATATTTATCCTGGCCTTGCCGTCCCGTCCTTCACAAAGTTGTTCTTCTAACAGCAGCAATTCTGAGCGCAACATAAAATTATCCAGCGAAACACTCTCCCTGAATAATTCATGCAACGGTTGCCTGAAAAAAGCAGCCGCGCCACCCGCTTTAAAAAATACCAGCACTGTGCCTGTACCAGCCTGGTTTTTAAAAACGGAGTAACCGTCCTGCAAGCCAGTTATACCCGCCGTACTAAGTTGAACAACTTCATTAGCTTTTATTTTTGAAAGCCTGCCTGTATATTGAAAGCCTAACACAAGCCCTGTGCCCGGCAATACTTTATAGGTTTCTTCATGCTCTTGCTGCTGTATGCCGAATGATTGTATAAAAGGCTTTAAGGCATCGCTGGGTATATAAGTTTCTAATGGCATGGCTGTTACCTGTTTATTTCAACCAACAGCACCCAGCATCAAGCACTGCTTTTATAATGGAGAAAATAATGGCTGCAATTATCCAGTACCTTACAAATATAAGCCCCGCAAGCATAGCGCTGGCACCCTCAGTTGCTACGTAAAAATCATTCCACTCGGTCATAAAAGGAATTTGTATCTTAAGGATTGATTTGAATGGCAACTAAAATATAAAGCTATGGTTATATGGTAAAATATCCGGGTGTGCACTACGCTTTTACTCTTTCACAAATTTCTCATTTACCTTCTTTCCATTCATGGTTGCTGAAATAATATAGGTGCCGGCGGCAAGGCCTGTTATATTTAAAGTTATATTGCTGGTATTGTTAGTTTGCTGCCCCAATTGCCACACTATGTGTCCTGCCATATCAACAACTGTAAATATCGTTTTGCCGGTATAATTCCTTATCCGCAGGTTAAGCATATTGTGCACAGGGTTAGGTAAAACCTCAAGCTGAATATCTTTGTTTTCAGGGTTTATTCTTACGATCTTACTGGTGATTATTTTGCCATCTTTATCAACTTCCTGTAAACGGTAATAAAGCGTTGTTTGTAAAACCCCGCCCGTTTTTGCCAAATAGTCGGTATAATGGTAATTATTTATCACGGTTGCGTTACCTGCTGCCCCAACCTTGCCTACGGTTATAAAGCGGCTGGCATCTGTGCTTCTTTGCACATTAAAATAACTGCTGTTTATTTCACTTGCCGTTTGCCATCTCAATAATACGTCGCCATTAGTTTTTGCACCGGTAAAATTAAGCATGCTAACAGGCAGCAGCGATGCTTTATATTTTGCAACACAAATGCTTGCTACGTAGGTGCTTTCGGGAAATCCCCGTTGCGGATATGCGTCGCCCGCAGCTATAAAACTTCCATCGTTACTTATGCCTGCAGAATAAAGGTAACCGTCGGGATAAGTAATACCCCTAACATTTCCCAGGCTGTCAAACCTTGTTAACCACCCAAAAATTGAACCGCCCAATCCATAGTGCCCGCTGGCATAACCGCACATTATATAATCCCCTCCGGGTGCAACAACAACCGAGGTTGCATTATCAACCAACGCACTAAAGCCGGGGTTGGCAGCATTTATTGAATCAAGCTTTTGCCATTGTATATTTCCGGACTCATCTAATTTTATTATCCATGGTATTTGCAAATACACAGGCAAAGGCGGGGTAATATGGGCTGACGCCACAAAAGTGTTGCCTGTAACAATATACCCGCCGGTTGTAACAGGCCTTATGCATGTAGCAATATTGTCGGCGCTATCGCCAAAACTTTTTTCCCATTCCGTATTGCCCGCACTGTCAAGTTTTAATACCAAATAATCAAGGCCGCCATGGTTATCAATAACAGCTTCATCGCTTTCGGCTAAAATAATAAATCCTTTGTCTGCAGTGCTTTGTATAAAAGATCCATTGGGGTGTGTATAGCTAAAACCCTCCGACGGATTATTTTCAGAGACATAAGCGTATGATGTGGTCGAAAAAGCAGCTCCATTAAAATATTTCTTCCATTCTATGCTGCCTATGCTGTCAAGCTTAACGCACCAATAGCTGGTATCGGCATGTATGCCTGTTGCATTACCGTCAGCCGAATTTGTGCCTGCCGTAAAAATATATCCCTTGTCAGCCGTAGCCAGCAAACTGTGTGGTATGTCATTATTTGACCCCCCAAAACATTTTTGCCATTGTATATTTCCCGCTCCGTCTGTTTTTATCATCCATACATCCGTGCCACCATGGTTGCCACTCACATCCCCGTCGTTTGAGGTAGTTGATGCAGCAATTATATACCCGCCATCAGCTGTTTGTTTTATGGCCTGTGCAAAATCGTTATCACTGCCACCAAAACATTTTTGCCAGTCAACGGTACCTCCGGCAGTTAATTTAACAACCCATGCATCGCTTTTGCCATGGTTGCCGCTAACATCGCCATCATTTGCAAACGTTGCACCGGCAACAATATACCCGCCATCTTTTGTAGGTTCCACGGTGCTGCAATGCGTGTGGTCAAGGCCTGCGCCACCCAATAATTTTGCCCATGCTAACGAAGTATCGGCTTGTGCAAATAACAAAACCGGCGTGGTTAATAAAACAAACAGGTAAAAATAGCGGCTAACGGCGGGTTTAAGGGACATGTGGGCAATTGATTTGATTGGTTTAAAGATAATATAAAGCTTAGCTATTTGCACCACTGTGTCATAAAATTAATATCATAATTATATTGTAACCAACATAGCACAGCCGGCATCTTGCCATAAAAGCCGAAGCAATTATACAAAAGCATAAATTTTCTCCCTATCTTTCATTTCATACACTTAAATCCATTTCTTTGCATCGCCCAATAACAACGTATGAAAAAAATTATAGCATTGGTTACCGGCGGTTACAGTGGCGAGGCTGTAATTAGTTACAAAAGCGCCATTACGGTGGAGAATAATGTTGATAAGCAGAAATTTGAGGTATACACTATTGATATTAACCCGCACGGTTGGGTGTATAAGGCTGAAGATGGCACCAGCATCGCGGTTGACCGCAACGACTTTTCAATAAACCTTGCCGACAAAAAAATAACGTTTGATGCTATTTTAATGTGTATACATGGCAACCCCGGCGAGGATGGCAAACTGCAGGGCTATTTTGATATGCTTAACCTGCCCTACACCAGTTGCGATGCAGCATCATCAGCGCTTACATTTAACAAACGTTATACGGTAGCAGTTGCCGCTTTTAATGGCATAAATGTTGCCCGTAGTGTATTGTTAATTAAGGATAGTTTTACTAATGCCGATGAAATTGTGGCCAATCTGCAGTTCCCGGTATTTGTAAAACCAAACAATGGCGGCTCAAGCATTGGTATGTCAAAAGTAAACCAGCCGTCAGAGGAGTTGGGTGTGGCTATTGAAAAGGCTTTTAAAGAAGATACCCAGGTATTGGTGGAAGAATTTATTAAAGGGCGGGAGTTGACGATTGGTGTATTTAAAACAAAAGGCAACATTATTACGTTACCTATAACTGAAATTAAAAGTAAAAAGGATTTTTTTGACTATGAGGCAAAATACCACGGTGCCAGCGAGGAAATAACGCCGGCAGAGGTGGAGGAAAGCATTGCCGAAAAAGTGAGGGCTGCCGCTAAAAAAATATATGTATCATTAAACTGCCGTGGGGTGGTACGTATTGATTTTATATATAATGCAGATAAGGGCGAGCCTTTTATGCTGGAAGTAAATACCGTACCCGGCCAAAGCGATGCAAGTATTGTACCGCAGCAGGTTAGGGCTATGGGCTGGACGTTAAAGGAATTTTATACCGCACTTTTGGAAGAATGTTTTTTATGACAGGCAATAATTTGTATTTTAACAGGCATATATAACCGGCCAATAAAAATTTTATAGTGTTTAAATTTATTACACATAAACCTTTGTGGGTAAACCTGCTGGTAATGTTAGTGGCGATTATGCTCATTTTTATACTTTTCTTTAGCTCGTTAGGTATAATAACCCGTCACAGCTCATTAGAAAAAGTGCCCTCTGTGGTTGGAAAGAATGCGCAGGACGCCACAGACCTGCTGGAGGCAAACGGTTTTGAGGTGGCAATAACAGATTCAGTTTATATTGATACCGCGGCACCTATGTCGGTAATACGCCAGTCGCCTGATGCTGATGCCAGCGTAAAAATACACCGTACCATTTACCTTACTGTTAACAGGGCTGTTGCACCGCTTATTGATATGCCCGACCTTCGTGGTTTTTCATACAAAAGTGCAGAGCTTTACCTTAAAAGCCTTGGCCTGAAAGTGGGCGATACATCATACACGCCCGATATAGCCCGTAATGCTGTAAAAGAACAGTTGCTGAACGGTAAGCCGGTTGATCCCGGCACCAAGATCAACATGGGCAGCGCTATAAGCCTTGTGCTGGGTAATGGTGAAGGCGAGGACGAACTGAATGTGCCCGACCTGGTGGGAATGACTGTATCTGAAGCGCGGTTATACCTTAGCAATAAAAATCTTAGCATTAGCGCGGTAATGGCTACTGAACCAATAAATGATACTGCCAATGCCTACATAAGCAGGCAAAGCCCGTTGCCGTTTTCAACGCTTTCGCCGGGTGAAATTGTTGCCAATAAAATACGCCCGGGACAATTAATTGATATATGGATAAGCAACACCGCGCCGCAGAAGAGCAATAACGACTCATCTGAACTTGCACCTAACCAATAAAACGGCCCGTAATTAAAATAACCTAATAACCGGTAAAACAACACTATTATGAATACCATTACAGTTGAAGAGTTAAAAAAAAGACTGGACGATGGCGAAATTGTGCACTTGCTTGATGTGCGCGAAGACCATGAAAGAGCAGAGTATAATATAGGCGGTGTTCACATACCCATTGGTAAAGTACAGGCCATGCAGGTAGACGAAATTGAGAATTGGAAAGATGATGAAGTAGTTGTTTATTGCCGCAGCGGCAACCGCAGCGGTATGGCATCTATGTTTTTACAGCAAATGGGTTTTAAAAATCCGGTTAACCTAACCGGCGGTATGCTTGCCTGGCGACAAAAATTTGAATAGCCTGAAGATATTGAACGCTGATTTTAGGGATTGAATGGGTGAACGCTGATATTTAAAAAAAGCGGTAGGCACATCGTCCCGTAAATCCTTTCAATCCATGGAATGTGTATGCAGTCAGTCTTATATGTTCATTTTATACAACAACAAAATTCCATATCCTGCAAATCTCCTCAATCCTTTAAATCTGCGTGCCATCAATCTTATCTGTTCTTTTATATAACACTAAAATTCTATATCCTGCAAATCTGCTCAATCCTTTAAATCTGCGTTCAATAAAACCGGCAGGTTCATTTTCCATATCTCTCAAAAATCTGCGTCCCGTCACACGCCCTTAACATTTCTTTTGCAAATTTCAAGGTTCTTCCTATATTGCATCGTCTAATCATTTATCCCCCTTACTTGATTACAACCCGCTAACCGGTAATTATTATTTTATCCAACAAGCTAAATTATTGTAGCATGAAAAAGTTCATTTTTTCTGCAGCTGCCTGTATTGCATTCGTTTGCTTAATACAAACACAGGGGCATGCACAGTTTTTAAAAAAACTGAAAGACAAAGTAGCCCAAAAAATCGCTGACGCAGCAGGCGTGCCGGCAAACACTACAAACAGCACAACGGCCAACAGCCAACCCGGTACCGGCATCAACAATTCGTCAAACAACGGGGGGCCTGCAAACACAATGGGGGGAGGGTTAAAAAACACGCCACCGCCTGATGTAAACCAAAATATAAATGATGCTGAGAAAGCCACCGGCACTGCAGATTATAACGGTGCACGTTACGCATTGCAGCAAGCCATGACAGGTTTGGAAATAGAGCTGGGCAGGCAGCTAATACAATCTCTGCCAGCAACAGTAGATGGCCTTAACAAAGACACTGCTAAAAACCTTGTACAAAGCACACAATATGGTTGGAGCAACCTTATCATTCAAACGGCGTACAGCGATGGCAAAAACAAGCAATTAAAAATGACCATAGGTAACAACCCTGTATATGCCGGTATTGTGAATATGTATTTTAATAATGCAGCCATGGTGCAAAGCAGCGGCGACAATAACCAAAAAATGAAACAGGTAAGGGTTAAAGGCAACCAGGCATTAATTCAGTTTGATGCCAATACAGGCTACCAGGTATTGATGCAACTTGGCCAAAGCTCAATGATAACCTGGGATTGTGTGAATTTTCCCACTGAAGACGAGGTAATGACGACGGTAAACACTTTTGATATCGACGGCATTAAAAAAACAATGGGAGAGCA
Source organism: Bacteroidota bacterium (assembly GCA_013285915.1). GTDB lineage: Bacteria > Bacteroidota > Bacteroidia > Chitinophagales > Chitinophagaceae > JABDFW01. Next base: position 919 of record JABDGS010000070.1, on the reverse strand, counting down.
GTGAGAGAGTGAATAGTCAAAAGTGAAAAGTGAATCTGCAATCTGCAATCTGCCACAAAGTAATCCCTCCGGGACAATAAAATAATAATTAATAAAGATAAACAAGTGTATGAAAAAAATATTGACGCTTATGCTGGTTATAAGCATAACAGCTGCGGTTAACGCCCAGGATTTTAAAACCGATATTGCCAGTGCGCGCACTAATTACGCAGCGGGGAAATTAAGCGACGCACATTTCAACATCGAACAGGCCATGCAGGAGCTTGACCTTATTGTTGGTAAAGAGGTGCTTAAAATACTGCCTGCAAAAATGGATACACTTAATGTGAACACTACTGATGACCATGTAATGAGCAACAGCGGTTTTTTAGGGGCCAATATTCACCGCAGCTATGGCAACATGATGGCATACAGAACTGGCGGTAAAATGGCGGAAATATCTATAGTAACCAATTCGCCTTTAATAAGCAGCCTTAATGCATTTTTAAATACCCCGCTGTTGGGCAGTATGATGAATACCGATAAATCCAAATCAATAAAGGTGCAGGGATATAAGGGCCGTCTCGAAAATAGTACAAATACAACGGGCCAAACCGACTATACTATTGAGGTACCTTTAAGCAATACGCTTATTACATTTAAAATAACAAACAGCACTGATACTGAAATACTAAACCTGGTTAATACTGTGCCGCTGCAGCAAATTGCAAAACTGCTGCAATAGCAATGAAAGGGGTTTGTAAAATTTTTTGCAGGCCTTTTAAAATTAATTATCCAGTTTTCGCTGCCGGGTATTACATTTGCAGCGGCAGGTCTTACACGGCCAGCTCCTGCCGAACCCTCCCAGGGCCGGAAGGCAGCAAGAGTAGGCGGTTGTAGCGGTGCGATGTAATAAGCCTGCCATTTTTTTAAAACCCTT
>JABDGS010000069.1 GCA_013285915.1 Bacteroidota bacterium | reverse complement strand
GATCCCGCCATTACAGTTGTCTTCAGGCTGCAACAACTATATCTAATTCATACTGTTGAATACATTAACTGTCGCGAATTAATCTTTGAAGCCACTAAACCACATACCTCTTCTGTTTTCAGCTCCGTAGGAGCCAAAGCTTTGTAGAAAACAACGCCTTGCACTATCGCCCGCCGTAGGTGGGCAACGCTTAGTAATCTACTCAATGCGTTTCGCTCCTCTGGAGCGAGGATATATAATATGATTATTCTACAAAGCTCTGGCCCCGCTGGGGCTTATCATGGAGGATGTTATTTCTGTTGTCGTCATCATTAAAAAACACGCATCATCCAATATTTGTAAAAACACAAATATTGGTTTAACCATCCTCCACAAAAACTTCAAACTTTAAAGTGGAAACTATAAACTTTAAACTGCCCCTAACTTATACTCCTCAATCTTTCTGTACAGGGTTGTTAAACCTATATTAAGCAGCCGGGCGGCCTCGGTTTTGTTGCCGTTGGTATGGTTAAGCACACGTTGTATGTGCAGCTTTTCAACGCTGGCCAAAGAAAAAGCAGACAGCGTATTATCCGGCCCTGAGGCGTTCTCGCTTTGCAGTTCAAGCGGCAGGCTTTCAACCGTTAGCTGGTTGGTTTCTTCCAGTATTACAGCACGTTCCATCACATTTTTCAACTCGCGTATATTGCCCTTCCAATAATGGCGCTGCAATGCTTTTACAAAACCATCACCCATTGTTTTTACACGGTTGTTTGTTTTTACCGCAAACATATCTGCGTAAAATTTTGCCAGCAGTGGTATATCCTCATTACGCTCTTTCAGCGATGGTAGCTGAATAGTAAATACATTAAGGCGGTAATAAAGGTCCTCCCTAAAGCGGCCCTCTTTTATTTCCTGTGCAAGGTCGCGGTTGGTGGCAGATATTATGCGCACGTTCACCTTAACAGGTTTGGTATCGCCCACTTTTATAAACTCGCTTGTTTCAAGCACACGCAGCAGCTTGCTCTGCAGGTCAATATTCATCTCACCTATCTCGTCTAAAAACAAGGTGCCTTTATCTGCTTCTTCAATCAACCCCCTTTTGTCTTTTGTGGCGCCTGTAAACGCACCGGCTTTGTGCCCGAATATTTCACTTTCCAGCAACTCCCTGCCAAAAGCGCTGCAGTTAATAGCTAAGAAATTATTGGCTTTGCGTTTACTGCCATAATGTATGGCTTGTGCAAAAACTTCTTTACCTGTGCCTGTTTCGCCCAGTAATAAAACCGTTGCATCGGTATTAGAAACCTTTTTTGCAAGGTTTATAGCATCTTTTATTTTTGGTGATACGCCAATAATATTTTCAAACGAGTAACGCTTATCAAGTTTTTCTTCCAGTTGATTTACACGTTTCTGCAGGTTTACTTTTTCAACCGCGCGGCTAAGCAACGGCAGTATTTTATCGTTGTCATCCCCTTTGGTAATATAGTCAAACGCACCGTTTTTTATAGCCTGTACACCATCGGCAATATTACCGTGTGCCGTAAGCATAATAAGTTCGCATACAGGGTAACGCTGTTTTATATCCCTGCACAACTCAACACCGTTAAAGTCGGGCAGCTTTACATCACAAATAACAACGTCAATATTGTTATGCTCAAGTTTTCTAAAGGCAGATGCACCATCCTGCGCCTGCACTACCTCGTAACCCTCCAGGCCAATTATACGGCTTAACAGGGTTCTTATCTTTTCTTCGTCGTCAACAATTAAAACAGTATTCAAAAATGATAATTTACTTTGGTCAAAAGTAAGCCTTTACACTATTTATATAGGAATTGCGTTTAACATTATTGTTTGAAAAAACATTGCTACTTTTATTTACAAACCTAAAACCACTTATATGAAACTATTCTTCTCCCTGCTTTTTGCCACAGTTTTTATAAGCAGCCAGGCGACCACATGGGACGAGCCCTGGCAGGACAAAATTGTAAAAACCTCGCAATCATTTGTACTGGCAAAAGTAATATCGTGCGACCAGGCCAAAGGGGTACGTATAAAAATTATAAAACTGCTTGCAGGTTTAACAGTACCCGACAGCGTGATCATAAATCAATTTAGCTTGCTTCATCTTTGCAGTTATGCTGCTGACGAGCCACCTAGCTACCGTTTCAGCAACATCGATTCATGTTATTTTTTCCTAACCCAAAACGACAGTGCGGGTTACAGTATGGCCACACCCACCAGCGGCTTTGCTGTTTTATATAATGGAATGGTTTCTGCCACATACCGTCACAGTTATCACCAGGCATCAGTTGAAGCAGGGTTGTATGAAAAAACAATGAGTGCCATATTTCAGCACTACCACAACCTTGCTTTTGATACAGCTTACATTAACAGGTTTGTTGACGAGCAATTAAAATTAAAACCTGCCGGGTTTGGCAAGGATGAGATACAAACTTTTTTTAAACAACATGTTGCTCTTGAACTGATTTTTCATTTACAACTTCCGCAAAAATATGAGCTTATATTGCCCTTTTTAAATGTTGAAAATTTTCATTCTCAAGCTTCAGCGGCAAGGGCATTAACCTGGTACAATACTGCGGGGGCGCATAGCCAGCTTATTGCCGTTATAGCGAATGACAAAACAAAAGACTTTGTAAAAGTTATGGCTGTTTGGGCGTTGCGGCAGCAACATCCTGCAGATATAAAACAGCAGCTAACCGGCTTAAGCAAAACCGCAAACGATAATAGTGACGGTTTTGGCGGCAACATTATGGATCCGCGGGTGTGCACTGACGTACCAAGCGTAAAGAAAGCGTTAAACGAGCTTATTAATTCGCTTTAGGCACGTTATTATTTCAAGCTTTTTTTCATCATATACATTCCAGTCAATTCATTCCTCATTTGTTTAAAATCAAGCCGGAATGTGTCGCATATTTCAAAGCCAAGTTTTTTATAAAAAGCTATGGCTGCCGCACTGCTGTCCATTACCTTAAGCCATATTATTTGTTTGCCAAGGCTTTCTGCCAGTGCAAAAACATACTTCATTGTTTTTGTGCCAACGCCTTTGTTGTTCACTTCCTTTATAAAATATATTCTTTCCAGTTCAAGCGCATTTACATCGTTGTGCAAAGGTGCATCAATATTTACTTTAATAAAGCCTGCGGGCAGGTTATTTACATACACAATAAAAAACCGGGCATTATCATCATTTATTTCAGCACACAATTGCTTTACTGAAAAGTTTTTGTGTGTGTACCATTCGCCGCCATCGTACCACAAATGCAGGTAATGGGCACGGTATGCCTGCAGGGCAACAGTGCTTAATAACAAGGCATCGTTTATTGTTACAGGCTTTATAACTATATCATCATCCTTCATTACAGCGTTACAGCATTTCTATGTAAAACATATACAAGCAGGTCTTTCTCTTTCTCCTTTTGCCTGTTATTGCAGGCAAAGCCACATTTAAGCAAAACCTTTTGCGATGCAATATTAGGCTCTTCAGTAATAGCATACAGAATATTTGCCGGGTGCCTGTAAAAGAAAAAATAAATACCCTGTTGCAGCACTTCAGATGCGTAGCCTTTACCCCAAAACTGCGGAAGCAGTGCATAGCCTATATGCAGCTTTGAACTATCACTGTCCATAGCAAGAATAGAGAAGGAGCCTATAAAATCACCGGTGGCTTTTTCAAACATTGCCCAGCGGCCTGTGTTGGGGCGGGATAAATACAGTTGTACATTTTGTTCAAGCAGCTTATCGCTGTCTTCTTTTGACACAATGGGGCGTATATACCGCATAACATCTTCGTTGCTGCTAAGCCGGTAAAACAGGTCATCGTCCTGCAGGTTGTATTGGCGAACGGTTAAGCGGTTGGTTTCGAAAATAAACTGGGCAGTTATCATTCAGGAAATAAAAATAGCAATTTATTTGGGTTGAAAAAAAGCGATTGGGGAAGGGGGTGTTGCTGCCAGTCAGAATGAAATGAGGGATGTGCCGGGGGGTGCTGTCATCCAGAGTGTAGCGAAGGATCTGCTGAGCTATAGTAATGCTGCCGGGCTAAGTACCAAAGCCCTGCAGATTCCTCCTTCGTCGGAATGACAGTCTCAGCTAATCAAACCATCATGCTTGAACAGGTAGGGAATAAGAAACTCCGCAAGGCTGCCAATAATAACCTGTGTACCTATTACAATAATCCTGAAATCAGCCGGCACCTCACCTTCTACCGAGCCCCTTAGCATAATACCCACGTAAATTATAACAAGTGTTACTACAATAACGGCAACGCGGTAAAGCATCATGCCTTTTTTAAGATAATGTATAAACCAGTAAAATATAATTCCACACACAATTGACAGCAGCAGCGAACCAAATACAATTACCGTAACATCAACACTGGTAAACTGGTGAAACTGTGCTACCGCCCTGTAAACAAATACAAAAACAAGGTTGGCGAGCGCGGCGATGATGCCTGCAAATAAGCCACCCAAAACGCTTCTCGACAGATCGGTTTGTGGATAATCGTAATTCATATAGCTTGATTTTACTGTGAATAAAACGGCAGCAACCGGGCAATACCCGTTAACAGTTTACGTAGCTAAGCCAGGCAAGAAAAAAAAATATGACGCGAATGTGTATGGCCCAATTGTTATTATGCCTATAAAGGTAGAATTATTTTACAAATCACAAATATTGGTAGTGTATCAGTTTGAAATTTATTGCTTATCCGGTCAAGCATAAAGTTTGTTACCTTTGCTGTATGGCTAAGAAACATAAAGATATAAACCAATTGGCAAAATCAATAGTTGCCATTGCTACCGGGGAAAACGAAGACGCAAAGGAACAAATAGACCCAATAAAAGCGGCTGCATCTGCATTGGGGCGCAAAGGCGGCTTAAAAGGAGGCAATGCAAGGGCTAAGGCATTGACAGCAAAAAAACGGTCTGAAATAGCTAAAAAAGCTGCGGCTGCGAGATGGAGTAAATAATATTTATTAAGCCTTATAAAACAAATCTGTATCAGTAAGTAAATTGTATTTCTTACAATACTTAACATCAAATTGATACATAGCTAACCCTTTTTCTAAGCATTCATCTTGCATTTCAGTAACATCATTAATGAACTCTATCAATTGTTTATAATACTCATCATTAAAAAATTGATAATGCTTAAATTCTCTAAACATTTCGCCGGTTAGGAATGGGTTTCTATTTCTTAATTCATCCATTAAGTTTTTTATTCTGAATCTTCTGTATATATACTTGATGGTGAAAAGGGCGAAAACAAATGGCTTCCAATGTGGATTTTTTTCATCTTTTTTTATCCCAGTAAGTATAAAAAAATTATCATAAAACTTATTAATAAAAGTTATATCTCTTTTCGTTGCCCGCTTCAAAAGTAATTTATTGAATTGCTTTATTGAATAAATTGAAACCGGGTCTGCCCCAATCAAATCGATTAATTCCTTTTCCTTCTTTAAATCCCTCGCTTTTGCCTGTGCAGGATTTAATGCCTCGGTATTTAAAAGAATTAAATCTTGTAAAGCCTTATTAGCTTCTTTAATTTGCTTGAGTTTTTCAAGCTCTTCGTCTGTCAATTTTTTCTTTGCCATATTAATTTAATTATAAATTTGCATTTTTAATTTCTTTGCGACCTCTTCTATACTATTTACTTCGTCCCAATTATTTTCTAATCTATGCACAGCTATTTTCACATCAGGCATATATCTTTTAGCCCTAATCCAGGCCATTCTATCTTTTTTGCCATTATCATAAGCATAGTAGCTATGTATAATCGCTGGATGAACATTATTGTCTCTTGCCACTTCATTTATGTATCTGTAATCATAAATATGTGGCTTAACTTCTTCCATTTTTTCTATTGAGAATAAATATCGTCTTGCAAAATTATCAGCTTCTATTTCTCTTTCATCAATCGTAAATAATTCTTCACTATCATCTGAAATATGATAAGAATTAGAATCCTTATTTATTATATCCCAATCAAAAAGAACATGGTATAATTCATGTATTAAACAATGCCATAACGTTGGATAAAAACCCATGTAATCGGTAATAACAATGCATGGTTTATTATTAACAGAAAATGTTGCTCCTCTTAATTTAAGAGAAGATAATTTAGGTTGGTATATAACGGTTATGCCTATACTAAATAAATGCTTGATAACATTGATAAGCCCAAATTCTTCATTAGTACTAAACCATCTTATTTGTGGGAAAAAAGCAACAAGGTTTTGTCTAATATATATATAAGGGTTGTCAATTTTGGTTGCTAAAATTTTTGCTGATGTTAGCCAAAAATCTCTAACTATCGATGTTTTAGATATACTTTTTTGGCTTACTATTCCAGTCCAATAAGCAGTATTGAAAGCTCTTTTCTTATATTCAAATATTGAACTAAGACCAAAATATAAGGTTATTTTATTTTCTATTTCGTCAAAATTGTCAAGACTATTTATAAACCCAGCCTTTCTTAATACCGCTAAATCGAAATTATCCTTTAAGAATTTCTTCTTTTGGGTGACTGTATTTTTGTCGGCATTATTTGCCTCAGCTAATGATGAATGCATTTCCAAGAAGTCATCCAGAGGGATGTTTAAAAAAGTAGCCAGTTTTTTAAAGGATAAAATATCGCCTCTTCGCTGGGTTCCGTCAATAATACCATTTATCGTACGATATTCTAATTTCAACATTCGGCGTACATCCCTTTCTGATAATCCAAGTTCATAAACCCGCTTATCGAACAAATCTCTTAAGCTTGGCTCCTTTAAAATATTGCCTAATAATGCATCTATCTCCCTATGCTTATTTTCGTTTTCTTCCATTTATTGATATTGGTGTAAGGATGTTTTAAACAATAATTGTAAATATACTATGATTATCAATACATTTACAAAAAGCGGTGTAAAATAATTAAAATAAAAAATAAACTGAATAAAATGCTTGACAGAATGAATAATCTCACTTATCTTTATGGCATGAACACGTTACCTATCGAAAAAAGAGTACAAATTATCAATCTGCTTGTTGAGGGAAATTCTTTACGTTCAACTTCACGCATTTGCGATGTTTCCATTAACACGGTAACAAAGTTACTCATTGAGGTTGGTCAAGCCTGTCAATTATTTCATGATGAAACGGTGAGAAATGTGGAAGCTAAGCGTGTTCAGGCCGACGAAATATGGAGTTTTGTCTATGCAAAAGAAAAGAATAAACCACAAGATGTTGAAGGCGCTGGCGATGCTTGGACATTCGTAGGTATTGATTCAGATACTAAGCTTGTAATATCTTGGTTGCTTGGTGATAGGGATGTTGAAACCGCTACTTTTTTTATGAAGGATGTAGCCGACAGAATTAAAGGTCGTGTACAGTTAACTACAGATGGTTTAAAGGCTTATATCAAGGCGGTAGATGCAGCCTTCCCTACTGATGATGTAATAGATTTTGCACAACTGGTTAAGATATACGGGCCTGAAACTGGTACTTCAAGCACCGAGCGCAAATATAGCCCTGTAGAATGCACAGGTAGCAAGAAAACACCCATTTATGGACAACCGGATGAAAAGTTTATTTCTACAAGCCATGTTGAACGCCAAAATCTAACAATGAGAATGCACATGCGCCGCTTCACTCGCTTAACAAATGCTTTCAGTAAGAAAATAGAAAATCATGGTTATGCGATTGCCTTGCATTTTGTCTATTACAATTTCGTGAAACAACACAAAACCCTTCGTACAACCCCTGCAATGGCGGCAGGATTAATGAAAGGATTTATGAGTATTGAAGATATTGTAAAGCTTGTACCAGAAAAGACGCAAGGTAAAAGAGGGTCATATAAAAAGAACGTAACCGCTGAATAAGCGGTTTTCTTTTTATATTTAGTCCGTAAAAATATACCCACAAAAATGGAATACCTGTACAGCATTCTTATTGTAATTGGAGTAGTGACAATATTCAGAGTATTGCCTATATGGAGAGCTACTGAATCTTCAAGTGGACAAACTTTGAAAACCGGGAATTGGTATCAATGTAAAAATTTTATTAGAGGCTTTAATGCAGCCGGTGAATCTAACGGCAATAACTACAGAGCTATGATAGCAATAAGATGGCGCTATTAATGGAAATTTTTTTATTTTTTCAAACTGATACACTACCCAAATATTGTTTATTTGTTGCAGGTTGGCGCTGTTTCCCTGGCGCCCTTTGCGTTTCTTCAACTCCGTGTCCTTTGCGGTTAAAAAATCAAACGCATAACCGCTAAGTACGCTGAGCAAAACACGCAAAGCGCACAAAGTAAAACTCGCGCGCCATTTGCAAGATCTTAAACTCCAAACTCCATTGCCTCTGTGCAAAAACTCCGTTCACTCTGTAGTTTAACCTCTTAACAATTCTTCCTGACTTCCAGTCTTCCGGTCTTCCGGTCTTCCGGGCTTTTCAAAAACTTCAAACTTTAAACTTCGCCTCCTTTCTAAACCACACATAAAACGGCACACCACTCAGAACGAGCAACATACAAAGAAATGACTGCTTTGGCTCTGCAATAATATTGTTGATAATAAGTGCGAGTGAAAACAGGATAACTATCGCAGGCGTAACCGGGTAACCTATAACTTTTGTTTTAATAAGGCCGCTTCGCTTAAACTTAATAAGCCCCCAGGCAGTAAGTGCAAAAAAAACATAGCTTGCCAGCACCACAAGGTTAGTAAGCCTATCGAAAGTGCCGGTTATTACAAGTACACAGCTCCACACACCTGAATACAGGAAGGCAATATGCGGCGTGCGGAATATTGGGTGCACTGCGGCTGCGTGTTTAAAAAACCTGCCTTCCTGCGCCATGCGGTAGTATAACCGCGGGTACACCAGTATGCTGGCATTGGCAGCACCAAATGTACATGCCATTATAAGCACGGCAATAATAACGCTGCCTGGTCTGCCCATTAACACATTGGCAGCCTCTGCCGCGGCAATTTGGTTATCGCCTATCGCAGCAATTTGCTGCATAGGCATTACGCGCATAAACCCATAATTAAGCATTACATATAAAAACATAGCTATGCCCACACCGCCAATAATAGCCAGCGGCAGGTTGCGCTGCGGGTTTTTAATCTCACCTGTTATAAAAGTAATATTGGCCCAGCCATCATACGCCCATAGTGCGCTTAGCATGGCCCCGAAAAAACCGCTTATAAGCGCTGCACCTGTCACGGCGGCGGGTTGTATAGCCTGCGCCACCGCAGTTGTACCGGCAGGCACATATATAAGGCTGGCTATTATAAGCAGCAGTATGCCTAAAATTTTGGCGCCTGTAACTATACTGTTTAAAACGCCGCCCTGCTTTATGCCCCTGTAATTAAACCATGTAAGCAGGCCTATAACAATAACCGCAAAAAGCTTTATACCATCATCAGCAAAGGGATATATAAAATGGCCTATTGATACATCTTTCCACGCACTAAACGGCTCGGGGAAATGTACGAGCGTATTAACCGATTGCGAGAAAATAAAAGCAAGTGCTGCAATGGCGCCGCTGCCGGTAATAGTAAAAAAGCTCCACCCAAAAATAAAAGCTATAAAATCTCCAAAAGCCATGCGCAGGTATTCATAAATGCCGCCGGTACGGTTTGTGGTGGTGGCAAGGCCCGCGTAGGTAAATGCACCAAACATGGTAACAATACCCGCAATAACCCAGGCCCATAAAATATAGGGCTCACTCCACAGGTGCCTTGCCATGGGTGCAATTTTTTTAAACACGCCAGAACCTATCATTATACCGGCTACCAGTAAAATGCTGGCGGTTAAACCAAGTGCACGGTTAAGCGATACTTTTTCTTCAGCAGTTTGTTCAGTTGGCATATTATAGTTGGGCGTTGAATAACAGTTGTGTTGTTTTAGCCATTATAGTACAGGTTTGGCCGGCGGTCTTTTAAAATATCATTGTATATATTAAAGTGTTTATTACGGGCCTGTAATACATCAATAAAGCTGGTAATAATAGCATCTTTATCTTTATCAGCCTGCATCATAGGCGCGCCGTTAACATCGTACAAAACTGAGCCACCATTAAAGGTTAAACTTTGCGTTTCACCTTCATGCAAAACACGTTCTTCCATACCACAACGGTTGGCTACAGCAAGGTAAACTTTATTTTCAAGCGCACGGGCAGGCATACCCACACCCCATACATTTGATACAAGATTACTGGGGCATGCAATAACATCAGCGCCAAGCAATGCAAGACTGCGTGCTGCTTCAGGGTAACGCCAGTCGTTGCAAACCATTACGCCTATATTACAATCCTTCAGCGGGTGCTTTATTACAAAAAAGCCTGTATCGCCCTCATCAAAGCAGATCTTTTCTTTAAAAAACAAATGTGTTTTCCTGTACACCTTTGCGGTATCATCTGGCAGCGCAATCAATGCTGAATTATATACACTCTCACCATCTCTTTCGGCAAAGCCTGCAACAATAACTGCTTTGAGCTTTACCGCGAGTGCTTTAAACACCATAGCGGTTTCTCCATCATGCTCCTCCGCCTCTTCAAAAGCCTCCTGCTTAGTTAAAAATGAGTAGCCGGTTGTGCATAGTTCAGGCAGTACTATAATATCAGCTTCTATGTTATTTAGTAACTCAACAATATGCAGCAGGTTCTGTTGTGTTTTGCCGAATGCCGGCGTAAACTGTACGATACCAATTTTTACCATATCAGCATTTTTGTATTTTAGTAATAACGGTTTTATTGCACAACTGTAATGTAACTTTTTTTAACTAATGTAATATACTGCCGCCTTTTGTGCCAGGGCAACGCACTAAAATACCAGGCTTTATATTCTGCCAAAAATTGCATTGCACACTATCATACCGGGTTATTTTGTAGGTAGGATTGAAGGGGCTTAACCACAAGGTTCTTTTATGAGAACGTTTTGTGATCTGTGTTTAAAATACAGGCAAACACGTGTAGCGGGTTACAGCAGCTTTATTGCAAGCACGCGCTGCTCAGCAAAAGGCACTTCAACCTGGCAATTTTTATAGTCATTATCACAGTTTACTTTAACCTTAAGGTTAAGCTGGTTAAGCATTTCTGCATGTAAAATTTTACCGGTTGCTTTTTGTATCGTGCTGGTTATATAAAAGTATTCCCTTCCGTAGTTAACATTATACGTGTTGTTGCCAGCAGGTGTTACCATCTGAAAATTATTAAGCGTATCGGTTACAACGGGCGTAGCCATATCGGCGCTTACATAAGTAAGGCACGGTTGTACAGGCGGCATAAATGCGGTGTAAACCTGCACTGCACCGTTATCATCATACAATAACCTTGCAGATATGTTCAAACAATCTTCTCCTTTAAGCATGTTTGTTCCGTTTGCAAAATTTGCAGTTATCGGCTTTTCCATTACCATAGTGTCGCCGGTTTTTTTAAGCTGGTCTATATGGCCAAGCTCAGGGCTAACTGCAACAAAAAAGGTATTAAAGTCCTGTATCGGCTCGGTCATTTCAGTTACATCAATTTTTGGCATATCAAGCCTGCCCCTGCCATCCAGCGATATACGGTAAGGTTTTACCAGTAATGCCTGGCTTGTTACATCTGTAGTATCCTTTGGTGTAAAATTCTTTTTTGATATCCAGCGTATTTCATCGTATGGTACGCCGGCACTGTCGCTCACCACTTTTAATTCGCACACAGCAACGCTGGTAAAGGCCCATACACCGCCGTGCGATTCGCTCATGGTAATGCTGTACCGGTATGTTTCGCCCATTTTGTACTTTCTCGCAAATAGCGGGTTAACAGGCAGGCCTTTGTTTTGAGCGTGCGAGGGTATATTTTGGCACAATAAAACAACAAAAAGCAACATAAAGGTCAGGATGCGTTTATATATTTTCACCATGTGAAGCATTGAGTGATTTTTTAGATTGGTTGCGTATGATCAAAAAGCCGTTAGAGTAAAGTTAGAAAAAACGCGCTGTGGTTATGAATATTTTTATTCGCAGGCTGAAAACGGAGTTTACAGTTTTTTTCAGAGGTTTTTTTTACCGCAAAGAACGCAGAGATGAAGAGCCGCAAAGGGCACGAAGAAAAACAATTTCCCTTTGCACATAAAGAACATAGTGTTCCCCTTAGCGCCCTTTGCGGGTTCCTAAACTTCGTGGCCTTTGCGGTTAATCACCAACTCTTAAAAACACGCGGTTTATACATATCATCATCCTTTAAATACACAATATACAACCAGCTTTCCAAAGCAACCTGCGCAGTGCAGGGGCTATCACGGTAATCTGTCTTGCAAGGCTTTCTTCCCTCAACATCTCTAAAACCTGCTGCAGCATTTCACCTCTAAAAGGTGTATATATAAGCCGCCCATTTTTGTTTGAAATTTGTAATTTTGCATAATGAACACAGTTGAAACGCTTGAGGAGTTTTACAAAAAGAAGTTTGGGTGGATGCCCGATAATATCCGTAGTGGTATTGGGCATTTTAATGTGTTTGCGTTAAAGCCCTGCTTAGGCGATCAGCCGCAGCCCACCCCTTACCGTCGGCGTGATTACTTTAAAATTATGCTTGTAATTGGCAATAGCCAGGTGCATTATGCTGATAAAGTGGTTGAAGTAAAAAAGCAGGCTTTGTCATTCTCCAACCCCAACATTCCTTATAAATGGGAACATCTTGACGGCATTCGCAACGGTGTTTTTTGCCTGTTCAATCCACACTTTTTTCACCAGCATGGCAACCTTAACCAGTACTCGGTATTTCAGCCCGGTGGCAGGCATATATTTGAGCTTACTGATAAGCAGGTTAGCAGCGTACAGGCCATATATGAGCGCATGTACAACGAGATAAACTCCGATTACATACATAAATACGATGTGCTCCGCTCCCTTGTTTTTGAGCTGGTGCATTTTGCCATGAAGATGGAGCCGGGTACCGAATTTAGCAGGCAAACAGTAAATGCATCGCAACGCATTTCAACCCTGTTTTTAGAACTGCTGGAGCGGCAGTTTCCTATTGACGACAGCCACCAAACCGTAAGCCTGCGTTCGGCATCAGACTTTGCAGGCCAGCTAAATGTGCACGTTAACCACCTTAACCGCGCAGTAAAAGAAACTACTGACAAAACAACCTCCCAAATAATAGGCGAACGCATTTTACAGGAGTCAAAAATTTTGCTGAAGCACAGCGCCTGGAGCGTGGGTGAAATTGCCTATGCACTGGGCTTTAACGAGGTAACACATTTCAACAATTTTTTTAAAAAGCATGTTCCGCTCAGCCCGCTTAAGTTCAGGAATGTTTGATTTTCGTAATTGTTTGTTTGGTTTTTGTTTGTTTTGCGCTTAGCAACCAGCCTACCTTTGCACCATAATTTTAAATACTTACAATATGCAAAAACGTACACTTGGCAAAAACGGGCTCGAAGTATCTGCAATTGGTTTGGGTTGTATGGGCATGAGCTTTGGCTACGGCCCGGCCCAGGACACAAAAGAGATGACTGCCCTTTTACACGCAGCGGTTGAGCAGGGCATTACATTTTTTGATACTGCCGAAGTATATGGCCCGTTTGTAAATGAAGAACTGGTGGGTGACGCGCTTGCGCCATTTGGCAACAAAGTTATTATTGCAACCAAATTTGGGTTTGATATACAGAATGGAAAAATGGTTGGCATAAACAGCAGGCCAGAGCACATAAAGGAAGCAGTTGAAGGCTCGCTAAAAAGGCTTAAGGTTGATGTGATTGACCTGTTGTACCAACACCGTGTTGACCCCAACGTACCCATTGAAGATGTGGCAGGCGCCGTAAAAGATCTTATCGCCGAGGGCAAGGTAAAACACTTTGGCCTTTCCGAAGCGGGTGCGCAAACCATACGCCGCGCCCATGCCGTGCAGCCTGTTACCGCGCTGCAAAGCGAATACTCAATGTGGACGAGGCAGCACGAAGCAGAGATAATACCTACTATAGAAGAACTGGGCATCGGCCTTGTAGCATACAGCCCGCTTGGCAAAGGTTTTCTTGCCGGTAAAATTGATGAGAATACAACATTTGCTGATGGTGACATACGCAAGGTTTTACCACGTTTTACTGAAGATGCACGTAAAGCAAACCAGGCTTTAATTGATTTGCTGGGCACATTTGCCGAAAGAAGAAATGCAACGCCTGCACAAATTGCACTGGCTTGGGTACTGGCACAAAAACCATGGATAGTACCTATACCCGGCACCACCAAACTGCACAGGCTAAAGGAAAATATTGGGGCTGTAACTGTACAACTAACCCCGCAGGAACTGCAGGAGATTGAAGATGCATCTGCGCAAATAAAAATAACCGGTACGCGTTACAACGAGCAAATGGAAAGATCTACAGGGTTGTAAAATACCATTCACAAAAGGTTCATCATAAACAAACCCAATTCATAATAGTTTTGTTTACTTTTCAGTACAAACTGTTCTGCTAATAAAGTAAAATATAAACAAATGAAGGCGCCATATATAATTTGCCACATGATGACAACCGTTAACGGTAAAATACTTGGCGCCAACTGGGGCGCTGATGCGAAAACATATTCAGGCATATACGAAAAATGCCATAACACGTTTAAAAGCGAAGCCTGGATGTGCGGCAGGGCAACCATGGAGAAAGATTTTGCTGATGAACAACCAGTGCTGATAGGCTCTAACATACCTGTGGTAAGAGAAGCATTTATTGGCGATAAAACCGCCTCATCATTTGCTATTGCTGTTGATGGTAAAGGAAAATTAGGGTGGAAAAGCAATCAAATAGGCGGCGACCACATTATTGAAATACTTACTGAAGATGTTAGCGATGCCTGCCTGCATTATTTACAGCGAAAAGATATATCGTACATTTTTGCAGGTAAAACTGATATTGATCTTGCTTCGGCGCTGCAACAATTGGTTAAGTTATTTCCTGTAAAAACAATTATGCTTGAAGGTGGCGGTTACCTTAACGGCAGTATGTTAAACGAAGGCCTTGTTGATGAGCTGAGCATTTTGGTGCTGCCCATTGCCGATATAACCCCAAATACCATAACAGCTTTTGAGCTAAGCGATCACCTGCCTAAAAAAGAAACAGCCGTTTTAACCGTTAAAGATGTAAGGCAGTTACAGAACGATGTGTTATGGCTAACTTATCGCGTAAGCAGGAAATGATACCAATTGTATATTATAAACACATGCTCTCCGCTGCAATCTCGTCGGGCCCTTCTCCGCGAGGAGAAGGGGTTAGGGGATGAGGCGAATAAAAGACATTTTTAGAACTTGATTGATATTATAGTTTACATTCATTCATCATTTCCTTAAAACAAAAAACAGCAACTATGGAAAATAACAACCCTTCGCCGTTGCAGGTGTTTTCGCCTGCATCGAACATCCACCTACATCGTTGGTGAAAACACCAACGATGGCGAAGGAGCTTGATTGATACTACGATTTAAATTCATCCATAACATTTTTAAACTAAATTAACAACCATGGAAAACAACACCCCCATCTTTCCGCAAGGCGATAAAGCGCCTGAGGCTTACTTTACCGGTACCACCCATGTTAAAATGCTGGTTGCTGCAGATGATACTTTAAATACACAAATAGGCAATGTAGTGTTTGAGGCCGGTGCGCGCAATAACTGGCATACACATGGCGGCGGCCAAATACTTATTGCAACACAAGGCACAGGCTACTACCAGGAAAAAGGCAAGCCGATACAATTGCTAAACCCTGGTGATGTAGTAAAAATAGCACCCGGTATAGTGCATTGGCATGGTGCCAGCCCCGGCAGCGCATTTACACATATTGCCATAAACACTAACACCCAAAAGGGAGTAGTTGAATGGATGGATAGGGTAACCGATGAAGAATACAACAGTTTTGAATAAATAATTTAAATATGCCTCTAAAAAAAACATCATTATTGTTGCCGGCTATTATTACAATAACAGGTGTGCTTATGCTATGCAGTGGTACTTTTG
Organism: Bacteroidota bacterium; assembly: GCA_013285915.1. Lineage (GTDB taxonomy): Bacteria > Bacteroidota > Bacteroidia > Chitinophagales > Chitinophagaceae > JABDFW01. The sequence goes on along the minus strand of JABDGS010000069.1, from coordinate 7,686 downwards.
CACAAAGCAAACCACACATGGTACGTATGGCAAAACTGGTAATCGATTCTGCGCAGCTTGATAATTACCGCGCAGCACTTAAAGAAGAAATTGAAACATCAGTAAAGGTTGAGCCGGGTGTGCTTACCTTATACGCGGTGTACGAAAAAAACAACCCCACCCATGTAACCATACTTGAAATTTATGCTGATACTGCAGCTTACCATGCCCATTTGCAGACACCGCATTTTATTAAATATAAAACCGGCACAAAGGATATGGTAAAGTCGCTGGAGCTTGTGGAGAGTGTGCCAATATCACCCGGTATGAAGATAAAAGACTGAAGACTGGAAGCAGAAAAAGGAAAAATTCAAACTAACTAAAAGCCGGGCAGGTAAAGGCGGTAACAGTTTTATTAAGTAATGGCTGTGCCTTGCTTTTTATTTTCTTTCAATTTCGTTGCCTGTTATACCACTCTATCATTTGTTGCCTTACAGTGTTTTCTCCTGTTGTGTCTTTCATTAATGCTCCAAAAGTCATTTTTTTTATCTCAATGCAATATTTAATAAGCAACCGGTATTCATCAAAAGAAATTAAAGTTTCTGCACTGTCAGCAAATTTCATCCAGCCATTGTTGGGTGTGCTTTCTGCCTGCAGAAGCTTTTCAATATTGTCTTGCAGGTTTACCTGGTCAGGGTTTTGCTTTGCTATATACTCAGGGTAACCCTCCCATTTCCAGGCAGGGTGTTTTGCAATTGGGTTTGAGTGCCATAGCCCATATTTATTAAATTCCAAACAATGCACCTGGGCGTGGGCAAGCATTTGTAAAAAATTCCATTTGTGCCCGTCAAGCTGAATATAATTATCGCTGTAATTAACCGTGTCGCCTGTAAGAATAATTTTATTATAAAATGATGATATCAAATCTTTCCCCATAACAAATGTAACCAGCCCGGGATAACTTGAACCATCTTTTAAGCATACATCTATTTTAAGCTTCGGGTCATACAGTTCACTTGATTTAATGATATTGTTTGATTGGTTAAGTTGTTGTAAAAAATTATTGTTCAGTTGCTTGTTATGGTATATTGAGTAATTACCAACAGTTGTTTTGTTTGCATATAAAAGTATGGGGCTAAGCATTGATGTTACTAAAAGCCCGAACAGAAAAAGCACTGTAACCATTAGCCGGAACATAAATTTTTTTAACCGCTTTTTCATACGCCGAGTGTTTAGTTAAGGTGATAACGCAAAGGCTTTGTATTAGCGTTTGCGGCAACTAAAGTTAGTAATTATTTACCCCGGCGCATTTTGTTATATCAACTTCTTTTTTCGGGGAGTTGCCACACAGTACCGGTAACAGTTGGTACTTTTATAAAAATTTGGTGCATAGCAACGCTTAGCATAACAAAGTAATATATTTTATATATGTTTTGTGCATAATATGTTACACAATTAAAACTGGTGCATAAAAAAATGGTTGCATTTTGCTAAAAATATTAGCTTTGCAATAATACTACCATATATGCCGTATTACCGAATAACAATATGGGTTAAAGACCGCCCCAAACCCCTTACCGGTATAAGGGAAATGAAGGAGTTTAATATAGATGTGGTGAACTACAATATTGAGAGAGAAATATACCGCACCATAAGCGAACAAAACCTTATTGACTACGAAGTATGTATGCTGCCCAAAAACTGCACCGCCGTAAAAGTATATCTTAATAACACCTACCGCAAACGCACAGGGATGAAGGCGATATAAGATATAAACAGAATTAGGTATAGCTAAAGCCGCCTCGAAAATTGGTGACTTCACCTCTCAGCGGTAAGCCGCGAATAAAACAGGGTAAGTACACCAGCTAAAAAATATGAACATGATTGAATATGCAGTATCAAGCAAGAGGAAACAAAGTAAACACATGCGCGGTTACGCCTTGGGTGGCGCTGGCACGGCCAAACGGCGGAGCGTTTGGGTTGGCCTTGAACTTTTCTTTGTTTCTTTCTTTTCTTTCAAGAAGAAAGAAAGAAAAAGATGAATACTGAAAATGCTAAATATCAGCGACGTGTTTTATGAAATTACAATGTTAGCAAAACACCAACAGCAGCGATTGACTACGAAGTATGCAAGCTTCCCAAAAACTGCACCGCCGTAAAAGTGTACCTTACTAACACTTACCGCAAACGCACGGGGATGAAGGCAATATAAGTCAAATCAATGTATTTGCTTAATAAAAATATTTGGCTTATGGCGTTCATAAGCCTTGATCAGATCTGCTCCACAAAAAGAAATTCTACGATTTATTCCGTCTGCAAAAATTACATTTTTTAAATCTTTGGTTATAAAAAAAAGATAATCTCCGTTAGGGAAAATTGGAATTAACGATTCTCCAAAATTGTCCTGCTCGAAAGGCAACTTAGGATCAAATGAATAACACTCATGCTGCCAATCTAATGCATACATTATGTTTTTCTTTGAGATTTCGATAAATACCTTTTCGGTGCAGCGCAGTAAGTCATCATACAGAGATTCACTAAAACCAGGGCCAAAAAAATCAGATATATCATAATATCGGTAATCCGCCGGGAACAGAACACATTCTTTATTACTTCTGCTGGGGGAAAACCTAAGGGTCTCATAGACGAAATCCCACAACAAGTCATATTCTAACTTGCCCAATTCAGTCCAATTTTTCATTTATCAAATAATTTATTACGACTTATTACCAACGCTCACGCTATAAAGATAGAAAAACATGCATTTGGTTATATATTTGGCTGTAAGCCTATACATGTCGCAGAGTCCATGCCAGCGCATAAAGCAATGCTATGAGACTCTGCGGAGAAGGGAAAAATTATATACCAATAACAGTCATCTCGAGTTTCCCAATATCAATTTGAATATTTAATTGATCGCCTTCTTTAATATTTATATCATCGCTGTCCATCATTATTAAACAATCCATTGAAAGCCTGAAGCACAAAATTCCAAATTCATCAATCCCTTCGCTTTCTCCCTGAATATAATTCATCTTGTTATCATGCTTAATAAAAAATGCTTTGTCACTTACCTTTGCCGCATTTACCCCCAACTGTATTGAATCAGTTACATCAAACTCAACGCCGTATACTTTACCCGCCTGCAAATTGTGTTGGTAACATGCAACAATGGCCCTTCCCATGTGAGATGAAATTTCTACAATTCCTTCTTCTATAACTCTTTCAACTGTTATTCTCATGCTTGAATCATTTGGTATGCGTTATCTGACTTCCTGCCGCGCATTCTATCTTAATTATAATAATGTTTTATGAACGCTAACACCATAAAGATAGAAAAACAAGCATTTGGTTATGTATTTGGCTGTTGCACTATACATGCCGCAGAGTCCATGCCAGCGCATAAAGCAATGCTATGAGACTCTGCTGAGAAGGAAAGTATTATTGCATCCGGCATTCTAGCAGTAAAGAATTTTGTTTGGCAATTTTTTGGGTACATCGAATGTTCGACGGATAACGAACTATTCTTATTATTCGTGGTAATTCTGCTTTCGCCCAATCGGCGTATGTGTTTGCGTCAATTTGCTTAACATTTACTGAACGGTCTTGCCAATTTTTCCAAAAAAAATATTTGCCTATTGTCGAAGTACCGTTCTGAATAAAAAGTACCTGCGGTACAAGTTTTAATATTGCTCCCAAAGAATCATAAAAGCATGTCAACTGAAAGCTTATAAATACTCCGCCTTTTAGTTTTAAACTATCCGGAAGCTGAATAACTTTTGGTTGTTCAACATGAAAACAAGGAGCGAAAACTTGTTCGCCATTTGCATGGCCACTTTTTTGCGAATAACACGATATTTGTAATACAAAAAGTAATGCGCTTAAATTAAAAAAATGCCTCATCTTTTTGAAGTTAATGTAGATAACCTATGTCTTAATAAAGAGCCAATAATTTTTTTGTAGAGTTTCATAGCGCTGGCTTTGTGCTTTGGGTAACCGCCCGGATGATTAAGAATTTTTGCTTCTTACCTTGCAAATATCACACAACTTGCGTCATGTTATTTTCAGAAAACAAATTACTGATTAAAGTTTTTAACAGCCGAAATTAATTTTGGGTTTATATGTGCTAATTTCATTTTGTTTGCAAAACTTGAAAAAAAGTTCTCGCCGGTATTTTCTGCTAAAAAGAAATCGTCCATTTTAGTTTCATACTCAATTTCAATATTATATCCTTCGCCAGGTTTAGAAGAATCCTTATTTACAACTTGTAAAATATCATACACAAAACCGGTAACAATTTTAAGCTCCTTTTTTCTCAATTTAAAAATTTGAAGAAACTTGAAATGATCCTCTGCGGTAATTTTATAATCGCCTTTATTGGCTAAAATAACCAGCTTAGGCAACAAATGATCTGGCGTCATGGTTGTGTAGTATATTTCTATGTACCGTTGGGATTGACATTCATTTCTCAGCAGAAATAAAAACATCGCCAGAAAATAAATGTTCTTCATACTTAAAAAATTTACGGTGCTTCCCCAACCGCTGACTACTCTCCCTTCTCCGCAGAGTCTCATAGCGTTTGTCTCGCGCGTGGCATGGACTCTGCGGCATGTTTAGTTCTGCAGCCAAATATATAACCAGATGCCTGGTTTCCTATCTTTATAACATGAGCGTTCGCAAAACCATACCTTATAATAGCGGTGTGTATTTTATTACGTTTACTCCCTTCTCCGCGGAGTCTCATTCACTTCTCCGCAGAGTCTCATTGCATTGCCTTGCGCATGCATGGACTCTGCGGCATGTTTAATACTGTAGCCAAATAGAAGTACAAAAGTTGGCAATCGCAGTTTTTCCTGTTCTGCTCCTCACTATTTTTTCCCTTCTCCGCAGAGTCTCATTGCATTGCCTTGCGCGTGGCATGGACTCTGCGGCATGTTTAGTTCTGTAGCCAAATATATAACCAAATGCCTGGTTTCCTATCTTTATAACATGAGCGTCCGAAAAACCATACCTTATAATAGCGGTGTGTATTTTATTACGTTTACTTGCGCCCGGTGGTTACCCTTATTCAAAATTTGTAATGCCTATAGCCTGGTATATAAATGGTTTGACGTGTTGAAGGCTGAAGGCCATTATATTATTGGCTACGTTATAATGCCGCATCACATACATGCTGTAGTAGCGTTTAGAAACAGTACAAAACCTTTAAATACTATTATAGGAAACGGTAAAAGATTTATGGCTTATGAACTGGTACATTTACTGCGTGCCAATAACCAAAATTTACTTTTAAATGAAATGCAGGAGATGGTAAATAATACTGACAGAAAACGGAATAAAATGCACGAGGTATTTGAACCTTCATTTGACTGGAAAGAATGCCGCACAGAAGGGTTTATTGTACAGAAATTGCAGTATATGCATTTAAACCCATGCAAATGTTTGCCCCGGCTTGCTGCCATGCCAGAAGAATATATACACAGCTCAGCCAAATTTTATATTACCGGTGAACAAGGGGTGTATCCTGTAACCAGCTATATGGAACTACAGGATATTAATTTAACTGATTAAAGCTGCAATGGCCAACTTTTGTACTTTTATTGGGCTGTGGCACTAAACATGCCGCAGAGTCCATCCCTACACACAGGGCAACGCTATGAGACTCTGCGGAGAAGGGAAGTAATGCGCTTAAATTAAAAAAATGTCTCATCTTTTTGAAGTTAAGATAGATAACCTATGTCTTAATAAAAGAGACAATAATTTTTTCCCTTCTCTGCAGAGCCTCATAGCGCTGCCTTGGTTTTATTTTTCCTTGTTTGCAATTATCCGTAGCAATCACAAATCAAGCGGGTTTAAATTGTTTATAAAGAGTATTAAGCTTAAAAAACATGTCAGTTGTCCAAAAATAGGTTTGCTTTTGCCTGATCAGTAAATAATTTTCAGTGTAAACCCGCAAAACCCAGGGGCTAAAATATGCAAGGAAATTTTGACGAAGCGTAATATTAAAATCGCTCAACCTGCAATGACTGGTCTTAACTTTATTGCACCAGGAGTATTCAATAATTACAGAATCTCCCTCTTGCTTTGAGAAGGAAACTTTATAAAGAACTTTGATATTTATAAGAAAGCAGTATACCAGCATTAGTAATCCAACAAAAAAATAAGCCACAATATAATAGAAATTATACCCGTATAAAAGGTAATGAAAAAGTAAAAAAAATGTAAAAAAGATAAAAAATATTCTGAAAAATGAAACCCAAACTCTACGAAAATAGCTTCTGTATTTTACGTCAATTTCTACTGTTTCCATTTTTTGTTACTTGAGGTTATCAGCAAGTTTTCTTCTATGTACACCAGCCACCCCTACACCTTCAACCATCCCCGAAACCCTCTAACGCCATAATAAGATTGCGCGCCGTTGTGGTATATAAAAACAGCGCCATAGCGGTAATCGCCAAATATAGCGCCACCCTTATGTCTGATATCAGCGGGCGTTGTAAGCCAGCTTGATGTTTTGGCATCAAACTGCCCAAGCTTTTGCAGTGCACGGTATTGTTCTTCGTTTAATAACTCAATGCCCATTTCGGTTGCCATATTAACAGCACTGTCTGCGGGTTTAAATTCTTTTCGGGCATCAAGCGCTGCACGGTCGTAACAAAGGTTTCTGCGGCCCTTTGGTGTTTCTGGTGAGCAATCATAAAAAATATATTCACCTGTGTTTTTATCGTAGCCAACAACATCAGGTTCACCTCCTGTCATCTCCATTTCGTTAAGCGACCATACCTTACCTGCATTAGCTTCCAGCCTCGCCTGTACATCAGCCCATTTAATACCTTTATGGCGGCCCATGTTTTTTTCAAAGCGGGCTTTAAGTATGCCAAGCAGTTCGTCACGCTGTTGTGGCGGCAATTGTTTTTTATTGCTTTTGCTCATGTTTATAAAGCTGGAGTTAATTTATTTTTCCTGCATATAACTATTCATCCCATCCCTTACCATCCATAATTTGTGGTGTACTTTTATCAATTCTTGCTTCGCGGGTTTTAGCTTGCTTGGCTGATGAAAAATACAGCAGGTAGCCCCTTTGCCGCCCGGGCGTTAATGCATAAAATGCCTTTTTTAACATGGCGTTTTTATCAAGCCGCTCTTTAAGTTCATCAACCATTTTAAAGTCGGTTGTTTTTTTAAGCGCTGGTTTTATGCCCGCTTCTTTTATTTCAACAGCTTCAAAAATGTAATCTTTTATAACAGGCGCCAGTTTTTCTATTTCCTTTACATTGGTAAACCTTAACTGGCGCGCAACCTGTACATTTTCCGTTTGCTGTATCAGTATTTTTTTGGGATCTTTCAACAATGCACCTTTAAAAAACAGTAACGCGCTATACTCTTTAAACGTGTGTATAAGCACAATGTTGCTCTTTTCAAAAGTGTAGCAGGGGCAGCCCCATTTCAATTCTTCAGCCAGGTGGCATTCCAGAATGATCGTTCTTAGTTTCTCTACTTCTTTTTTCCACTGCGTGGCCTTTTTAAAAAAGAAATCAACCTTAGGATTCATGCTATTCAATTTATGCATTCGCTGTACTAAAGTTATGCACAGCTTTTTGATTAACCGAAACCATTTTTCTGGCCGCAGGCCTCGTGGCCCATGATGCCATTGTAAGTACCAGCAACAGCAGCGATGGCAATAGTTCGGTAACCGGGTTGCCCGCT
>JABDGS010000068.1 GCA_013285915.1 Bacteroidota bacterium | reverse complement strand
TCATCCCCTCAAAGCGAGTACGCTACCTCTCCGAAATATCCGAATCCAACCGCGGCTACGACGAATGGGTAAACCAGCAGTCCGCCATTGCATCAAAGCTCTACCAGCTAAAGGGCGCCTTACACCTCTTCAAAGAACACGATGCTCAAAAATACTCATCGCAAGTCTCCCCTATGGGGGGAGATTTAGAGGGGGCCTTAGAGGCAACTTTAGATAAAGCAAACCAGGATTTAATCACCGCATGGCCCTCCCTCGTTCAAAAATATTCCGCCGACTTTTTTGAATACACCGTTCGTGATAAAACCATTCGCCAGCCACTTACCACCACTACTCTAAGCGGCACCCGCATACCAAAAGTGGTGCTGCCCAAGTATAAGGATTGGGGCGACATTCTGCAATGGCAACTACAGGAAAACCTGCCCGGCGAATTTCCTTACACCGCGGGTGTGTTTGAACTAAAGCGCCAGGGCGAAGACCCCACCCGTATGTTTGCCGGTGAAGGTGGCCCCGAGCGCACCAACCACCGCTTTCATTACCTGTCTGCCGGGCAACCAGCCAGCCGTTTAAGCACGGCGTTTGACAGTGTTACCCTCTACGGTGAAGACCCTGCCATTCGCCCCGACATCTACGGCAAAATAGGCAATAGTGGTGTTAGTATTGCAACTGTTGACGATGCCAAAAAACTCTACAGCGGTTTTGACCTTTGCGATGCTAAAACCTCTGTCAGCATGACCATCAATGGCCCGGCGCCCATTATTCTCGCCTTTTTTATGAATGCGGCTATTGACCAGCTTTGCGAGAAGAAGATAACCGAAGCAGGCCTTTGGGAAGAGGTGCAAAAGATAAGTGCTGAAAAATATAAACACCTTCCCAAACCCGTATATTATAATCCCAACCAACCCGGCAGGCATCCTGCAGAACTTCATTCTCCTTCCCCTCTCCGCGAGGAGGGGACTGGGGGTGAGGCGCCTCTTGGCCTTGGCCTTTTGGGTTTAAGCGGCGACGAAGCCCTTTCTCCCGAAATTTACCAGCAACTTAAAGCCGAAGCCCTTTCGCAAGTTCGCGGCACCGTGCAGGCCGATATTCTTAAGGAAGACCAAGCCCAAAACACCTGCATTTTCTCCACTGAGTTCGCCCTAAAGCTTATGGGCGATGTGCAGGAGTATTTTATAAATAACAAAGTGCGCAATTTTTATAGTGTGTCAATAAGCGGTTACCATATTGCCGAAGCGGGCGCTAACCCTATTACGCAACTGGCTTTTACGCTGGCCAACGGCTTTACCTTTGTTGAATACTACCTAAGCCGGGGCATGAACATCGACGATTTTGCACCCAACCTTTCATTCTTTTTCAGCAATGGTATGGATGCCGAGTACAGCGTTATTGGCCGAGTGGCCCGCCGTATATGGGCCAAGGCCATGAAGATAAAGTACAAAGGCAACGACCGCAGCCAAAAGCTTAAATACCATATACAAACCAGCGGCCGCAGCCTGCATGCGCAGGAGATTGACTTTAACGACATCCGCACCACCCTGCAGGCGTTGTATGCCATTTACGACAACTGCAACAGCCTGCATACCAATGCTTACGACGAGGCTATTACTACCCCAACCGAAGAAAGCGTGCGCCGCGCCATGGCCATTCAGCTTATTATAAACCGCGAACTGGGCAGCGCCAAAACCGAGAACTTTATACAGGGTTCGTTTATTATTGAGGAACTTACCAATCTTGTTGAAGAGGCCGTTCTTAAGGAGTTCGACCGCATTAATGAGCGTGGCGGCGTGCTTGGCGCTATGGAGCGTATGTACCAGCGTAACAAGATACAGGAAGAGAGCCTTGTATATGAAAGCCTTAAACATACCGGCGAACTGCCCATTGTTGGTGTAAACACCTTCTTGAACAAAAAGGGCAGCCCCACCATACTACCCAACGAGGTGATACGCAGTACCACCGAAGAAAAAGACCAGCAGATTGCCAACCTGCAGGCCTTTCAAAAACGTAACCAGGCCCAATGTGCCGGTGCGCTGCAACGCTTAAAAACCGTGGCCATAAACAACGGCAACCTGTTTGCCGAGCTTATGGAAACCGTTAAATACTGCAGCCTCGGCCAAATTGCCCATGCCCTCTACGAGGTGGGCGGCCAGTACCGGAGGAATATGTAGAAACCAAGCCAACTCCGGCCTCCCCAAACCCCTCCCTTAGAGGGGCTTTCGATAAGTAACACTTAACCTCTCAAATAACTTTGATGGCAAGGCCTGACTAAATTTTTACACCATAAGGTTAAGCCTCATCGAAGTCTCCCCTAAGGGGGGAGATTTAGTGGGGGCCACAAGTCCCCTCTATGGGAGGGGATTTAGGGGAGGCCGTTTTTAAGCCTCCCCTAAGGGGGGAGGTTTGGAGGGGGCCGCTTTCTAGGTCGCTTTGTCCCTTGTATTCCTCAATAATCCAATACCTGCGGAGAAAAATACAATCCCGAGTATACCGTAAAGCACTATGCTTTTAACGCTATAGGTGCCGCCGCTGCCCTGCATAAAGGTTACACCGGCCATTATAAGCCCTATAATGCCCAAAACGGTTAAGATGATACCAAACATTCGCTTTTCCATAGATGTATGTTTAAGCCAAATATTACAAAGGCTGTGCCCCAATAATACCCGCCACACACCGCCCCACGCTGCCCGGCGCCGCAGACCCGCCCGGCCCGAAGCCAAAACATGCACAAAAGACGCCATTTTATAGCCATTTCGTAGCCAAAAAACAGGCCTCTTTTAAGCGTAACTAATTCATTACCTGTGTATTGCGTTTTTTTAACGCTCATATTATGTTTTTTAATATACAACCGTATTCCGCGCACTTTAGCCACTCTTGGGTCTTACTGTCATATTTGTATATTGTTACTGCTATCATAAACTACTCGTTATCCGCTGTTAACCCTGCATTCCTTGCCCTAAACCATTTGCCTTCCACCTTGCTTTCGACTTCAAACTGGAAACTTTCTTCAAGCTGGATTTCTTGGGCGGACTATTCCCCTGCGGCAACCAAAATATCTTTAACCAATCCATCAGATATGCGAAAATTGGTTGCTTGTATCTTTTCAATCAAGGGCTTTAATAAAGGTATAATACCCTGCCGCTTGGCTAATAATAATATACCTAAAGTGCCGGTATGCTTTAATTGCAATTGCTTTGCTAGTTTTCGGCCGCGCAGATCGTCGATAATAAGAATAGAAGCAGAAATTTCAACCGCCAGCGCAATAGCGCTTGCCTCGCCAATGTCAACTTCGTCTTCAAATGTTTGTTGTAAAGCCTTATTGGTTGCAGATTTTATTTCAACCCATTCTGGTAATGGCTTGCCAAACTCTTTTGCAATCTCAGGTGTGGTTATAACGCTTAATGAAAGTGCAGGCAGCAGTTGCAGGGCACTTATCTTATCCAGCAAAATAAAACAACTGGCATCTGTAATAACTGCGTTCCATTTATGCAAGCCTTGCAACATCGGCCAATATATCTTCTATGGAGTAATTAATATATGCAACGCCATAACCTGCAAGTATATCTGCAAAAGCAGCCTTGCTAAGGCCGGCCATTTCAGCAGCCTGCCCTAACGAAAGTTTTCCGTTCTCATATAATTTGGCCGCAATAAAACGCACAGTGTCATTTTCATGCTCGGCCAGTTCATTTGGTACCTGTAAAGTAATAGTACTCATATTGTAAATATACAAAAAAAATGCAGGAAAACTATGATGTTTTGCTTAAAAAAGGCCTGCATCCGGCTTCGGCCAAAACCTGTTCCTGTAACGCAAACCGTTGCCCCTTATCCTATATATAAAAAGTGCAGTTTTGTACGCATGAAAGGGGGGAAAAGCGGAAACATTTTTGGAGCAAGACGCTAAGCATTACATAATTAGTTCTTATCTCACTATAAATTTATAAACTAATATTGTCTGACGGCGGATTGTTTATTCCTCCTGTTATATGAATTTCTTTTTGTTTTGCGGGGGCTTCCCCAAAGCCAGTTATTGAATTTGCTTTATAAGAAATGGTATAATTTGCTACATCTAATCCCATAAAGCAGCCAGTTTCATTTGGATCAATAGTTATTGTTCGAATAATATCCCAGTTTTGCGAACCAGCTTTTCTTATGTCAACTGACATTGTTCTCGTTCCTACATTTCTTAAACAGTACCCACCCTTAGTATAATCTATCGTTGGTGGTGTATAAGCTTGAGAATTGGATGGTGGATTATTTTGTGTTACTGTCATATTTAATTTTAGATGCTTATTTATTAATATTTCAGTCAACAAAGCCGAATTAACAAAACCTGTTAGCCCTGAATTCAGTTGTATTTCTGATAGTTCTCCAATTTTCCTAACAACAAAGACAATACTGTTTGTCCTGAGTTTATAAGGCCGATAAATGCTAGCGTTGCCATATGAGTCATAAATTTTAATATCAATATTGTCGCCGGCAACTTTATATAAGTTCCATCCTTTGGGTATACGGATGATTTTGCTTTCTCCATTACCAGCTGTTATATTTATAGCTTTATCATTTGTTATTTCGTCAGAAACTAACTCGCCAAAATAATTCTTAATATTATTTTCTTGAAAATATAGTTTAGGTGCTTCATTAACTTTTATAGGAAGCTCAACTTTCACTTTTTGTAATGCTGAAATAAATTTTTCTTCCTCGGTAATACGTAGCAAACTAGTAGACGCATCGAATGTAACGCCGACAGCCTCTAAACCGCCTGCTGCATCAATTGCAGAATTAATGATAGAAAATTCGCCAATCTCAGCGCCTCCTTCTACTGCTAGTTCTGCGGCTAAACAACCGGATAACATCAAAAATGATAGGATTAATATAAAAACAATTATTTTATTTTCTTTTATTTTCATAAAGACATTTTAAGTATTCACATTAGCATAGAGTCTTACTAATGTTTGAAACGCACTTTAAAATAATAATTTGTATTGAAAACGCCTAATTAAATTTAATATGTTCATTAGAAGCACTTTATTTTCCGAGTCACATTCCTGTCCAGACAAAAAAGCAATCTCTACTGCCTATTTTCCCTAACAAAATCCGGTGGAAAATCAACATTGGCACTTACACCGCATTCGTATTGCAAAAACAGCGTACTATACATAATTGGAATAATTATCCCCGGTATAGCCAAACAATCTTTTTCAAAATTGCTGTTTGTAGGTCGAAAATTCGGGAAATGAGAAAGCTAAACCGCAGCCACATGAATTGATAAAAAACCGTTCTCACTCAAAATACTTCATCGCTTCTTTCCCAATCCATTCACCCATTTGCACAGGCACTGCATTACCAATTAAACGATAACTGCTGCGTTTATTTTCAAAATAAAAATCATCGGGAAAGCCCTGTAGTCTTGCATACTCCCTAACAGAAAAAGGGCGTACGCCGTACTTTGCTTTTTTGTCTTTCACCAGCCTTGTACCCAAATCCTTCGCATAATGAGCCACACAGGTAGGTGCAATTGCGCCATGTTGTTCCGGGTCAACAATAATAGGTTTATCCCTATACCTGCCATTAATGCGGTGTATAACATAATCAGGCATTTCAACTACCGGGTCTTTTTCAAGAATATCTTTTAAACGTGGCTTGTTATTAATGATTTTAGGTTCACTTATATTAAAAGGTTTTTGCGTGCCTATCAATATAAGGCGCTTTCTTCTTTGGGGGAGCCAGTTGGCTGCGTCAACCGGGCAAAACACATGCACATAATAATCGGGCAACTTTGTCATTGCTTCCATAACCACTTTAAACTTTCGCATGCCCGGTACATTTTCAACTATATACATTTCAGGGCGTTCAATGGCAATATGGCGAAAGAAATGTAAGAACAGATCATCGCCCGTGCGTGTGCCATGTATATCTGCAATGGGTGAATATTTGGTGCAAGGATAAGTACCAATAATAATATCACTCTTTGGTTGTTCTAATACTGTTTTATCTTTTATATCGGCGGTTATAACTGTATGCGAAAAATAGTGTGGGTTCACCTTCATGCAGGCTGTAGCCTCACTGTCAAGGTCAAGGGATTGAATTACGTTAATACCAGCCCGCATAATGCCAATCTCCATGCCGCCGCACCCTGAAAAATAGCCTTTTGCTGTTGGTGTGTACATTTAATTTGAAACTTTATAACGCCCATACAGGGCTTGTGGGTAGTTTAATTTGTACTATTCACAGGGCTGTACCCTGTGCTAATATATGTCCGTCCTTTCAGGACTTAAAACTACTGGTTGCAATAACAGGGTAAGCTCTGAAAGAGCGATAATATACTAGCGATGGGTGCAGCCCATCGAAAACAAAAGCAATATTTTATTTGAGCCCTGAATGGGCGGCAATAATTAATTCATTAATCAATTATATAATAGCCGCATGCTTTTCAAATATCTCCCCCAAATGGTATTGTAAAAATTCCTTTCTCGGCAGGTATTTGCTCGGTGTATTTATTTTTACGCCAGTTAACGGCGCAAAATGTTTTAGGTAATAATCGGCTTTAGCTTTCTTCTTTAGATGGCTTGATACAAGCACTTCAAATTTTTCATTCACGCCGATATAGCCTTTGTCAAAAGCGCGGTCATAAAATGCAGATAAGCAAATACCATTTTCAGGGTTTAATCTTTCCTGTTCATTTTTGCTCCACGGTATTATATGGCTTGCCAATAGCAGGGGTTGTATGTCAATACCTGTTACGGCACATTTACCTTCGTAATTGGCGATAACCATTTCCCTGAACACTTCTTGGTTAACGCGCGTTTTTACCATTCGTATTTTATCCTCGCCTTTTAAATCTTTTGCATCTGTTAAAACATCAGCATATTTCTTTTCAAGCGGTATATGTTCTTTTTCGGCCAATATCTTTTCACTTTCATAGAGCAATAACTCTTTGTTGTTTATAAACTCATTCCAAATGGGCTGAACTTGTTTTACGCCATTTTGCAAACCCTTAATACCCCGTTGTTGATGAAATGGATCAACCGCTGCGAAGTTGTTCAATCGCATAGAAACTGCATTGGCATTTCTGTCAATAATAGAACCCAACTGAATTATTTCAGGCGTCCTCGAATCAAGCTTACCAAAAGGCAGTTTCAAATAGAGGTTCAGGGCAAGTATAAGTTCTTCCCTTGTCCACAATCGTCTTTCAGCCATAACTAAATATTTAATGCAGTCGCTGCGTTACAAATCTAACATGCATAAAATAGAATAATGTGTACTATCAGTCACGTTGCATAATTTGTGTATAACCTCCTTCAGTCCCTTAGAGGCGGCACGTTAGTAGAAACCGGCTATGTTTCCCTATGTCCCCCTTTTCCTCCGTATTCTATGTGTTCCTTATGATTTCTATTGAGCCTATGTGTTTAACAAACTATCTGGGCAGCACAATCTTCTTTACCAGCCGCACAAGCGTTCTCTCCATCTTCTTCGGCTTTAAATCGCATTCCCAAACGGTCAGCACTTTCCATCCATCCTTTTTCAACGCCTTTACGGCTTTGGTATCGTTGGCCTGGTTGGTGCCTATTTTGTTAAGCCACCATTCGGTTTTGGTTTTGGGTACTACATAGTATTTGCAGTTGTTGTGGCCATGCCAAAAGCAGCCATGTATAAATATAACCGTGCGGTATTTGGGTAGCACAAGGTCTGGCTTGCCCGGCAGGTATTTCTTCTTCTCCTCTCCGAGCGGAGAGGCGGGGGTGAGGCCGTGCAGTTTGTAACGGTAACCAAGCGCATGCAGGTATTTGCGCACCAGCATTTCAGGCTTTGTGTTGCTGCTGCGTATGCGGCTCATATTATAACTGCGCTGTTCTTTGGTATGTACATCTGCCATGCACTGCAAAAATACAGCGTTAGGCATTGCACTTGCCGGCTGCGCTAACAATAGGGCAGGGGCAAACCTGGCGCCACATCAATTATACCAATCAGACTTTAAAAAAACATGCCCTTCTCCACAATCTCGTCGGGCCCGTCTCCGCGAGGAGAAGGGGTTAGGGGATGAGGCGAATAAAAGGCAATTTTAAAGTCTAATTGGTATTACTTCCCCTCGCTCAATTGTTTTTTTCGCTTTAAAATTACCGGCAGCAGTTGGTAGCCGGGGTTATCGGCCTGCAGGTGCAACAGCGTATTGCAGGCAACAAGCGCTTCATCAAAACGGTTATTTAGTTCAAGTGCCCATTCTTTAAGCTGCCAGTTTCGCTCATCTTTGGGTTTATCAATAACGGCGCTGTCGGCATCTGCCATAGCTTTTTTATAATTGCCCATAAGCATATATACATTGCCCCTGTGGTAAAAATAATTGCCGCTCAGCTTCCTGTCCATTTTAAGGTAATTGGCAAGCACTGCTTTTAGCGAGTCGCGGTTGCCACGGTAATCATAATAAAAACGCGCACTGTCAATAAGTGTTATAAACGCATCGCAGTACCATGGCGCATTAAAAAATGCATCAATAAAAGTAGCATGCGTAAACTGGTCAAATTTAGCTTCAGCAGAATCACCATACAGCTCTGCCGCCCTGGCAGACAAAAAAATACGGTTGGCTTTAAGCCCATTTAAAAAGCAATTGCCAAGTGCATTGTTTTTGTCAGTAAGCGCGGTTTTAGGGTTTACATGCGATATACAATTGCAGGCGCTGTCAAGCACATGTTGCAATATGGTATCGTGGTTACGCGTCAAATCCTGCGCGTGGGTTATAACAGCAGCTAATAACAGGGTTGGCAGCAGCATGCATTTAATCATAAACATTTACGGGTTTGGTAATGCAAGTATAATACACCAAAACGTAAATGCCAAATACGCAGGCTGCACACTATGCACCTTAGTATTCCTGGTATGTGTATATGGTAAAAAAATATATGCAATAAAACTTCGCGCTAATCCATCCCCGCTATGTTTTTCTATGCCCGCCCGGTTGAACCGTTCGGACGGGTATCCTTCTCTCTCAAATATTTTCTATGTGTTACTATGTTTCCCTATCTGGCCGCCCGGATGAACCGTTCGGACAGGCCTATGTGTTAAAAAATTAATACACCCTTTGTTGCTTTGTGGTAAAAACTTTGTGGTAAAAAACTGAACTAAAAAGAACTATCCCCGCCGTATATCCGCATGTAACTTTACAGCTGTTTTTCATAGGATATTGGATTCGACTAAAGGGCGGGATTTCTATCCATGCCTTTTTTTTGCAACCTGTATGTTATGCTGCATAGCACTGCATACAGGCTTTGCAGTACACGGCCTTTTTAAGGCCTAACATAATAATGAACAAAAAAGAACAGTAATACAATTTAGCCTGCGCATAACTTTATTCTTTCTCATGGGGTACTGAACTTTAGCAAAGGGCGGGATTTTTATCCGGGCCTTTTTTATTTTATGATGCCAGGCCTGCATAGTACTTGTTACACAATTTTTGCCTTTTGTTACATAATTGCAGTAATCTGCAATAAGCTATTGTTATTTAATGTGTAATTAAGGTTCGGGGCAGTCCGAATACAGGTTTTATCCGTTTATAAAGCATACATTCACCGCAAACGCATTTTTTAATGGCCATATTAATACTGATCCTTACCCACTGGTACGCCTCTTTGTTCTTTCAATCTTTTTTTCACCATCGCTATGCAGCCCATCGTTTATTTACCATGAGCCGCGCCTGGGAAAAAGTGTTTTACGTATGCTGTTTTGTTACACAGGGTTCAAGTTACATAAGCGCAAACTCGTATGGCATTATGCACCGCCTGCACCATGCACACACCGATAAAGATGAAGACCCGCACAGCCCGAAAAACAACGATGGCTTTTGGGCATTGATGCTGCAAACACGTAATAACTATAACGCTATATACAAGGGCAAAACTTTTGTTGAAGAAAAATATAAGAAAGACCTGCCTGAGTGGGCTGCGTTTGATAAAATTGCACACAACTGGATAACCCGTGTGCTGTGGATGGCCCTGTACACTGCATTGTACATATACTTTGCAACAGCATGGTGGCAGTTTTTGTTTTTACCTTTTACCATTGCGTTAGGTACCGTGCAGGGTGCTGCTGTTAACTGGTGGGCGCACAGGTTTGGTTACGAGAACTATAAAATGGATAACACCAGCAAAAATATTTTACCCATTGATTTTATTTTTTGGGGCGAAGCTTACCACAACAACCACCACAAGCATCCATCAGCCGCAAGCAACGCAGTTCGCTGGTTTGAGTTTGACAGTGCCTATGCCGTTATGCGTGTTATGCATGCCCTGCGTATAATAAGAATAAAAGAAATGCTGCAACGGCCCGTAGCCATTGTTAAAGCCCGCCGCAAACGCCAAACAGCGTGATAACGTGAATCGTGAAACGTCAAACGTGAATCGTCAGAGCGTGACCGGGAAATTTTACGGCTGAAACGTCAATTGTAAAATATAAATTCTAATATTGCTATAATCCTTGAAGATTACAAAACCTTCAAGGATTTTTTACGTAGCTCCCTTTCACTTTAAACTTCAAATTTTAAACTTCAAACGCCCTCATCCTCCATAATAACTGGAAACTAGAAACTTTAAACTGTAAACTATTTTACATCCTCCATAATAACTTTAAACTAGAAACTTTAAACTGTAAACTGTTTTACATCCTCCATAATAACTTTAAACTAGAAACTTTAAACTGTAAACTGTTTTACATCCTCCATAATAACTGGAAACTATAAACTTTAAACTGTAAACTTTTTTACGGCTTCACCCCAATGCTGTCCGTAGGCAACGCTTCCTGGGGCTGCTCAAAACCATTCTTACCTTTTTTCTTTTTACTTTCTTTCTTACTGCTGCTTTTCTCGCTGTGGCCAAAATTGGCGGCGGTACTGTCGGTAACAACACCCTTTTTACTCTTTTTTACTTTTTGCAGCTTACCCACCGGGTTAAATACAATAGGTGGTGGCAGCTTTATGTGCCAGCCCGTGCAATGGTTGCTGGTGGTAGAGGTGCGCAGGTCGGTAAGGGTGGCCGCGCAATGTTCAGTATGGCCCTCAATAGCGGGCAGGCAGCACCACGTAACGGGTATATTTATTTTGCACTTGCGTACCTTGTCGTCGCCCGCATCAAAGGGTTTGTCAAGAATATAGCCAATAATGTGGTCATCAATATACCATACCTTAAAGGTGCGCACACTTTGGCCAAACAGGCCATCGTACATCTGCTGAAATTCGTCCCTGAACAATAGTGCTTCTTTTGGCTGCAGGCGGCTAAACTCCATTTCCATTTCAATAGGCATTTCAAGTTTCTCAAAAGTAATAATGCTGTCAGGGTAAGCGGGTGTTACTTCGTTTGTGGTGTCTTGCTGCGCATTTGTGGTGTTGGCAGTGTTTTTAACTAATTGTGCATGGCTTGTAACGTGATTGCATATACACAATGCAGCAATTGACGCAACTGTAAAAGCAGTTGTAAAGTGGTTTGGGTAAACCGGTAATAATTGCATGGGCAACGGTTAATTATTATGGCTTTACACGGGACGGATGGCTTTAAGCAATTAAAAGAACATAAGATAGGCATAAAAAATTAATAAAAAGACAATCTTTTATTAATATATGTGGATAAAGTCGTGAATCGTCAATCGGCAATCGTGAAAGGTGAAGCTTCGGGGGTGAAACGCAAAAACGGCAATCGTGAATGGTGAAAAAGTGAAGTGTCAATCGTGAAGTGCAGCAATAAACGGCCGCAACTTTAAACTTCAAACCTTAAACTTAAAACTTGTTGCTAACAACCGGCAACCTGTAACTGGCACCGGTAACTATTTTACATTCTCCATAATAACTTTAAACTCGAAACTTCAAACTGGAAACCACCTTACGGAATACTATCCTTCACTGGCTTGGCGCCAGTGCTATCTATCGCTGGCTTTGCTTCTTCTTCCTGCTGAAAACCCGGTTCTTTTTTACCTTTCTTCTTTTTGGCAGGTTGGGTGCCCGTTTTTTCTGCATGGCCAAACTCACCCTTTACAGGCTGGGTGTTAGGCCTTTTTTGCAGTTTGGTTGAAATTTGGGGCTCATAAGGGTCGGGCAGCTTTATATGCCAGCCCACGCACTTGTTGGCCGCCGTCATAGTACGCACATCTGCCAGTGTAGCCACACAATGCTGGTCATGCCCCTCAATGGCGGGCATACAGCACCAGGTAACGGGTATGTTTAGTTTACGTTTTAGTACATGCGCGCCGTTAAGGTGGTCAAAAGGTGTTTCAATAATATAACCTAGAATGTGGTCGTCAATATACCAAACTTTAATGATCACCTGCGCCTGCCCGTATACGCCATCATGCAGCATTTGAAATTCGTTGTGGTACAGCAGCGCATCTTTTACCGGCAGGTGTAAAAACTCGTTGATCATTTCAGGGGGCAGTTCAAACTGGTCAAAACTGGTAATACTGTCGGGGTAAGGTTTTACAGTATTGGCGGTATCGTCGGCAACGGGTTGCTGGGCTATGGCAGGGGTACAAAAAGTTAATAGTATTACAACCGGCAATATAAATGCCTGCAATAGGTATAGCCTGTATGGTGTTGCAGCTTTAATGCCCATAAAATTTCACTTAAACATTGTTTCATCGGGCAGGCAAAAGCACGGTTTATTTTCGGCTACAATTTAGAATATTTTGGGCGAGAGGGATGTTAAGTTTTAGCACTAGAGGAGAATTATTTTTTTATCCTGCGCAAGGCTATGTAAACAATTATTTTTAAAACCATTATCCAAAGGGGAGCTTTTTGGCCAACCGGCTTTTACTAATCAACTTGTATTTACTGATCAACTGGCTTCTACCAATCAGCAAAATCAACTTTTAACTCTTCACTTCTCAAAACACCTCCACGCTCCATGTTCTCTCAAAAGTGTCACCCGGCGCAAGGCTGTTTATGCCCTCTTTATCTTCAAGGTTGCCGGTAGTTGTAACACTGTCGGCAATGCCGCACCAGGGCTCGATACACACAAAATCCGCATCTTTAAAATTCCATATACCCATATAGGGAAAGCCGTCAAACTTCACCTTCAACCCATGTGGGTTTGTGTTGCTTAATATGCTTATAGCATTGCTTTGCAGGTGCTTAAAAACAAGTGCATCCTCATAAAACAATTCTTTGGTAAGCGGCAGCACATTGGTATCGTTCAGCAGTGGCGTAGGCTCAGTTAAAACCTGCCCGCCTGGCGATAACGGCCAGCGGCCTGCATTTTCGGTATGGCTAAATTGCAGGTAATAATCAGTAAAAGCACTGCCGGGCACAACAGGCACCGCAAAAGCAGGGTGACCGCCCACGCTGAACAACATGGTTTCCTCATCTTTATTTTTAACTATATAGCTAACATGCACTGCATTTTGATGCAATGTATACTTTACTGAAAAACTAAAACGAAAAGGGTAATTGTGCAGCGTGCTGTCGCTATCGGTAAGTGTAAAAGTAAGGCTATCATCCTGCTGGTGGGTAACAGTAAATTCTGCCTCGCGCGCAAAGCCATGCCTGTTAAGGCTGTAGGTGTGGCCGCCGTAAGTGTACTGGTTATTAAGCAGCCCGCCCACAATGGGAAAAAGCACCGGGCTTTTTTTACTCCAAAACGCCGGGTCGGCACTCCACATATATTCAAGGCCCGTATTTTTATTTATTATGCTTTGCAGTTCTGCCCCCTTTGTGGCAACAGATATATTAATCGTGTTGTTATGTAGAGTGTGTATCATAGCGTGAAACGTGAAACGTGAAACGTGAAAAGTCAAAAGTCAAAAGTGAAAAGTCAAAAGTCAAAAGTCAAAAGTCAAAGCTGAATCCGGCTGGTCAAGATACTCCTAACTTTTCATTTTTAGCTCTTAACTTAAACCTTACACCCTACGCCTCAAGCCATCCACCTTCCCTAACTTTAAACTTCAAACTGTAAACTTTAAACTGGCTCTAACTCTCTTCTCTTAATGCTTCGTCAGGTGCGTTCATCAGCATATTGCTCAGCTTTTTTAAAGGGTTGCGGTGGTTTTCTTCATATTCGGCCCTGCGGCGTATAATATCAATACACTCAAATGTTGCTACCATAAACGATGCTGCATCTGCGATGCCTTTACCAGCAATATCAAATGCGGTGCCATGGTCAGGGCTGGTGCGCACTGCCGGCAGGCCGGCGGTATAATTTACCCCTTCACCAATTGCAAGGCTTTTAAATGGTATCAAACCCTGGTCGTGGTACATAGCCAATACCGCATCAAATTTTTGATGGCCACCGCGGGCAAAAAAAGCATCAGCGCTGTAAGGGCCAAAAGCAAGTACGTCTTTATACTTGCCTTCTTTAATAGCTGGTTTAATAATGGTTTCCTCTTCCTGGCCAATAAGCCCTTCGTCCCCTGCGTGGGGGTTAAGTCCCAGCACTGCAATGCGTGGTTTAGGTATGCTAAAATCCTTCTGCAGGCTGTCATTCAATATCTGCAGCTTGCGCAGTATGTTTTCTTTTGTAATGTGTTTTGCAACCTCGCTAATAGGCACGTGTTCTGTAACAAGCGCAACGCGCAGGTTTTCAGCAACCATCACCATCACTACATCAGGCACATTAAACTGCTCTTTTAAATAAGGTGTGTGGCCACTGTGTTTAAACTGGTCACTCTGAATATTTTTTTTGTGTATGGGCGCTGTAACAAGGCCCTGTATATGTCCCGCTTTTAAAGCTGCTACACCTTGCTGCAGCGATAACAGTGCATACTGGCCGCCAATATCATTAAGCGTACCCGGGTTAATGGCAACTTCTTCTTCCCAGCAGTTAAAAATGTTTACCTGTTTTGGGTTAAGCCGTGTGAATTCTTTTACCGCCTGGTAAACAAAATTTATCTCCGGCAGGCTTTTACGGTAAAAATTTATGCTTTTGTTACTTGCAAAAACAACAGGTGTGCACATATCAAGCACGCGGTTATCGCTAAGCGTTTTAATGATCAGCTCAATGCCAATACCGTTAAGGTCGCCGCAGGTAAAGCCAATAACCGGTTTTTGCAGTTCAATGTTCATGCCTTAATAAATTAGGCGGTAAAAGTAAGGAAGAAAGTTGATTAGTAGGGACCAGTTAATTGGCTACCCGGTAAACGCGCGATAAGTAAAAGACATTTGTTTCCAGCCCTGTTTATTATGGCATCGCCTGTTGCCACGCTCGTTTGATCGCTTGTATTTTATGGCGACCCAGGGTAAAACCTAAGCTATTTAAACTTCAGACCTCAAACTTCGAACTTCGTCCAATCGCCAATCTGCAATCATCCTGCCTTATCTTTGCGCCCATCCATGCAGTACACTTTAAAAAAATCGTTAGGCCAGCACTTTTTAAAAGATGAAAATATATGCCGCAAAATTGTGGCTGCCCTGCAGGAGAATAGCTTTCAGCAACTGCTTGAAGTTGGCCCCGGTGGTGGTGCACTTACAAAATACCTGTTGCAAATACCCGGTATTGATTTTAAGGCTGTTGAACTGGACGATGAAAAAGTGCAATACCTGCAGCACACTTATCCAGTTTTGCAGGGAAAAATTATTCATGAAGATTTTTTACAAACAACTATTCCTTTTGAAGATGAGTTTACTGTAGTAGGCAATTTTCCATACAACATAAGCAGCCAGATATTGTTTAAAATACTTGAATGGCACCAGCAGGTACCGGTTGTAATTGGCATGTTTCAAAAAGAGGTGGCTCAGCGCATAGCCTCAAAACCCGGCAGCAAAGTGTATGGCATTTTAAGCGTGCTTATACAGGCATATTACAGTGTAGAATATTTGTTTGATGTGCCGCAGGGCTGCTTTAACCCGCCACCCAAAGTAATGAGCGGCGTTATAAGGCTTACGCGCAAAACTGAAAGCCTGCAGGTACAAAGCCGTAAACAGTTTTTCAACCTGGTAAAAACAGCCTTTAACCAGCGCCGCAAAACATTACGCAATGCCGTACGCGGACTGTTTGATGACGAGACATTGAAAGATGATATTTTTAACAAACGCGCAGAGCAGTTAAGTATACACGATTTTGCCGCGCTGACGTTTAGGATGAGGGGCCACAACTAACCTGATTTTTGAGGATTAAACCATACAAAAAAAGAATTAATTGCGAAGATTGATTATTGGTATAAAAATTAACAACAGGCAATGTCATGGGGCATTCCTCTCCGCAAGGAGAGGAAACGAAGGTGAGGCGATAAACATTGCGCAACACTGTCCGTGGACTGTTTGATGATGCGACAAGAACCATTGTTAACAGGGTTTTTTTGAGGATTAAAACCACGGGAAAATGGAATTAAGTAAGAAGCGCGATTATTGGTATAAAAATTAACAACAGGCAATGTCATGGGGCATTCCTCTCCACGAGGAGAGGAAACGAAGGTGAGGCAATAGTAAATATGAAACTTACGCTGCTTCTTTTACCATGAACCATCAACTATGAACTATGAACAAAGCATTATGACCAACGAGCCAACAAAACCAAAAGCACTAATCACTGCTAAAGTACATAACTACTTAATTGAGACGCTTCAACAAAAAGGTTATGAGGTAGTTTACATGCCGGCTATAACTTATGAGGAACTGGCTACAACAATAAATGATATTGAAGGATTGATTGTTACTACACGTTTAAAAATTGATAAGAATATTCTTAATAATGCAGCCCGGATAAAATGGATCGGTCGCCTGGGCAGCGGTATGGAGCTGATTGATGTGCCCTTCGCCGAAAGCAAAGGCATTTATTGCATAAGCAGCCCCGAAGGCAACCGCAATGCTGTGGCAGAGCATTCATTGGGTATGCTGTTAGGGCTAATGAACAAACTATACAGCAGCTTTAATGAGGTGAAACAGGGCCAGTGGATTCGTGACGCAAACCGTGGCACAGAGCTAACCGGCAAAACCGTTGGCATTATAGGTTACGGTAACACCGGCAGCGCATTTGCAAAATTGTTAGCGCCTTTTGATGTTACAGTGCTGGCCCATGATAAATACGTACATGGCTTTGCCAAAAGCTATATACGCGAAGCGGAACTGGAACAGGTTGCACGGTATGCTGATGTTGTAAGCTTGCACCTTCCGCTAACGGACGAAACATTTCATTATGCCAATGATGCATTTTTTCAATCGCTTAAAAACAAGCCCTACTTTTTAACCGCCTGCCGTGGCAAAGTAACAGATACTGCTGCATTAATACGTGCTTTGCAGGCAGGTAATATAACCGGCGCCGGTATTGATGTATTGGAAAACGAGAAGCTAAACACCTATGCAGCCGAAGAAAAACAGCAGCTTGACTGGCTGTGTGCACAGCCTAATGTAATTGTAACGCCCCATATTGCCGGTTACAGCCACGAAGCATTTTACAAAATGGCAAAAGTAGTGTTGGATAAGCTGGTACAAAAGGGGTTGTTAAAAAAGTAAGGTGCAGTTGTGTGTTTATAGACGACACGGCTAACGCCGAAGGCGTTTAATATGATTAGCCCCGGATGAAAATACGGGTAAATAAACATTTACCCAATTAAAAGAACCCCCGTAGCGGGGTTCAATAGTATTATTTCGGATTTTTATAATAATACCAGGCCCACCAAACCAACAAAACCTGCAAAGGCAATCTAAAAATAGCAACCCACAAATAAGGGTTATGGTTGCCCGCAAAATTTATAGCCATTTGCACATTGGCCGGAAAAACAGCTATCAGTAAAAAAATAATACCCGCCGCTGCAAGCCGCCTTGAAGCATTAAACAACAGGAGAAAACCGCATATTACTTCAGCAATACCGCTTATGTAGACTAATGCTATCGGCCATGGTAGGTATGGTGGCATAATACCCGTATACGCAGCCGTATGCCAAAAGTGGTTAATGCCCGATGCTATATAAAATGCAGCCATCAGGTATAACAAAAGTTTCCTCATCGTTACTTGCAAGGTACGGCAATGCAATTATGATGGCCGGTTAAATCCCGTCTTGTCCTTGCCCTGCTTTTACACATCGTACTTTGTACTTCGTAACTCGTACCTGCCCCTTACCTTCGTACTTTGTACCTCGTAAATCGTACTTATAATGTTAGATGCGCTTAAATCGTGGGATACCTGGCTTTTTCTAAAAATAAATGGTAGCTGGACGAACAGCTTTCTCAATAACGTATTTCCTATGTGGCGCGAAGCTTATGCATGGGTGCCCTTGTATGTTTTTTTGCTGGCATTTATACTAATAAACTTTGGCCGCAGGGGCTGGCCATGGATAATTACACTTATTTTAACCGCAGTAATGACAGACCAGGGCAGCAACATGATAAAAGACCTTGTTGGCCGCCCACGCCCTTGTAACGATGATGTGCTGGGCCCTTATGTGCATTTGTTATTAAACCGTTGCCCCAGCAGTTTTAGCTTTACATCAAACCACGCAGCAAACCATTTTGGCGCTGCCTGCATGTTGTATTTTACTTTAAAGCCTTATATTAAAAAATGGGCAACGTTGTTTTTTGTTTGGGCAGCAACAGTGGCATACGCACAGGTATATGTAGGTGTGCACTACCCGCTTGATATTATCAGCGGCGCTGTTTTTGGCAGTTTAATGGGCTGTTTAACTGCTTATCTTTTCAACAATTTTGTTGGTTTACAACCGGTGCTGCAAAAACAACAAACTGCCGGTTTACAGTAGCTGCATAGCTTATTATCTTCCAAATTACGGCCTCAATATTTTTCATTTCAATATTAAATTATGCGCCTGTTTATATTGCCTGCTTCTGTAAACCTGTAATTCATTAGTTTTACGCCCTGTAAATATGACCTCAATCATCTTAATACTGGCGCTTATTTTATTGAACGGGGTTTTTGCAATGGTAGAGATTGCACTTGTATCCGTTCGTAAAGCAAGATTAGAAAGCCAGGCAAATAAAGGCGACATACGGGCCCGGGAAGCATTAAAGCTTGCCAACCACCCCGAAAAATTCATCTCCACCACTCAAATAGGGCTAACCCTTATTGGTATTTTGGATGGTATTTTTTCAGATAATATCAAAGACGACCTCCAGTCTGCACTCACACATTTAGGGCTGCAGCATTACAGTAGCTTAATCGCCCAAATACTGGTGGTTATAATAATTGCCTATTTTACGCTTGTACTGGGCGAGTTATTGCCAAAACGCATAGGGTTAAGCAAGCCCGAGAAAATATCAAAAAGCCTGGCTGCACCTATGCGCCTCATCAGCTTGTTAAACACGCCGTTTATATGGCTGCTCACAAAATCAACCAATGCACTTGCCAACATTTTTCGTATACGCGAGAATGATACGCAGGTAACGGAGGATGAGATAAAAGCAATTATCAGTGAAGGGACCGAACAGGGCACCATTGAGGAAGCGGAACAGGAGATCATCGAGCGCGTGTTTCATTTGGGCGACCGGAACATAACATCGTTAATGACGCACCGCAGCGACATTGTTTGGCTTAACGTAAACAGCACCGTTGCCCAAATAAAAGAATTTGCCGACGATAAGGTGCACTCAGTTTACCCCGTTTGCGAGGATAATATTGATAGTATAAAAGGTGTTGTTACGCTAAAAGACATATTCAGGGAAAGCGGGGACGTTAGCTTAAAAGATATAATGAAACCTGGCCTTTACGTGCCCGAAAACATTTCAGCGTATCACTTGCTGGAACGTTTTAAAGAAAGCAGGACGCATTTCGCCTTTATTGTGGATGAATATGGCGACCTGCAGGGCATTGTTACACTAAACGATATACTGGAAGCTATTGTTGGCGATATATCTGAACCACATCAAACAGATTATGAAATAGTAAAGCGTGATGATGGCAGCTTTTTAATTGATGCCCAGGTACCCTTTTATAACTTTCTCACTTACTTTGAAAAGACTGAATGGCTGGAGGAAGATGAGGACCAGCCGTACGATACCCTGGCAGGTTTTATACTGCACCACCTTGAGCGCATACCTGTAACAGGCGACAAAATGCACTGGCGTAATTTTGACTTTGAGATAGTGGATATGGACAACCACCGTATTGATAAAGTATTGGTAACAGTGCTGCCCGAAAAAGATGAAACGCTGGAAGAGAATGTGTGATGCCGGTATGGGAAAAGGTTGAAAGTAAATGGCAGAAGCAACGGGTAAATCTGCCGTGGTTCGTGTCTCACGAATCATCTCTCTCGCAAATCCAACACTGTTGTTTTTGATAATAGATTCAGTACAATTTGGTTGTTGCATCACAAACCGTAGCAAAAAAATCCTGTTCATCCTTTCAATCCGGGTTATCCGCGTTCCATCCTTCCCGCCATGGTTCGTGTCTCACGAACCATCTCCTTCGGATTCAGTGCCAACCGCAGCTCGTGTCTACGATCCATAACAAAAAAATCCTGCTTATCCCTTCAATCCGAGTCATCTGCGTCCCATTCACCTCATTGCTCGCAGCTATTGCCCTTACCGTGTCCCAAACGCGTATTCTAAATTTATCATACAATTTCTTGGTGCGCCCGGCCATTTTGAGGCATAATTATAACCACCTGTCCAATAAACGGCGTTGGTAATATTATACAGGTTAAATGCAATTCTCAGGCTTTTATATATGTAGCTAACACCAGTATTTATAACACAATAGGCTGGCAATGTTAATCCCTCAGTAAGCGTATTTCTCACCCCTTCCTGCGAATGCCCCGCAGAGAAACCAAGGCCTTTTGCAAAACCGTTGGGAATGGTATATTTTATCCAGCTTGCACTTGCATTACGCGGGGCATTTTCTTTTATTTTACCAATATCGCTTGTAACAGGGCTTTCCAGCACTTTTGCAATGTTATGCGAGTATGATAATGTTAGGCTAAGCTCAGGCAATATATTGCCATTTATCTCTGTTTCAAATCCCTTTGCCTGCTCTTTGCCCCGCTGCACATACAGGTCGGGGTTTGCCGGGTCATTTGCATTAACAGCAACATTTTTAAGGGTAAGCTGGTAAATACTTAGCGTTGCAAACAACCTGTCGTTAAACAAACTTGCTTTAGCACCGGCTTCAAGCACTTCGCTGTAAATAGGCTTAAATGGCGCGTTAAAAACCTGCACTATAATTGATGATTCAAAAGGGTCAAAGCCTTTGTTGTAAGTGGCATAAAGGCTTAATTTGTTGCTGGCTTTATATACAACACCTATGCGTGGCAATAATACGTTTTCATCGCCATCGCCTGTACTGTCGTTGTCGTCTTCCGCGCTGTACATCTCTGTTCTCAAGGCGGCAAGCAGCTTCCACTTCTTAAAGCTTAACTGTTCCTGTAAATATGCGCCTTGTGTAGTGTAAGCCTCAGGCTGTTCTCCTTCATCTGCATCATCCTCTTTTTCGTAACTTGCTACAGGCCTTTTAAAATACCGGGGGTTCTTCAAACTAAAAGTACCAACAATACCGCTGCCATCGCCAAAATCGTCAGGCAACTCACCATTAAATTGCTGAAGCGTTACGCCTGCATGAATAAAATCGTAACCGGCAACAAGCTGGTGGCTGAGTTTGCCGGTACTAAAATTAAATGTTGCAAAATTGCTTAGGGTTGTGGTATTGGTGTTAAAATTGCGGTTGGTATAATACAAATAAACCGAGTCATCCGTTATATAGCTTTTTATCCCGTGTTCACTTAGTTTTTGATAGGTTAAATGATTAAGCGCGGCGCTGTTAAGCGTAATGTGGCTGTTTATTTTATAGGAGAGTGAAACAATTGAAGTAACGTCTGTTTCTTTAAGATAATCACCCGGCTGTGTTACCATCAAACTAACAGGGGTAGATGTTAATGTTTTATCATTAAAAAAGCCAGGTTGCCCCCTGTCCACAACAGTGCTGGTATGCGAAATTGAAATATCGGCGTTAACCCGTAAATGTTCATTCGGTATATAAGTAACCGATGGCGCCAATTGAAAAGATCTGCCAAAATACTGGTTACGGAATGATTGCTCATTTTCATATCCCGCATTAAACCTGTACAATATTTTTTTTGATTTAGTTAATGGCCCGGTAACATCAGCCAGCGCCCTGTAGTTATTCCAGCTTCCCGCGTATATGCCTGCGCTGTATTCGTTACTGGTTAACGGTTTTTTTGTTACCATGTTAATGGTGCCGCCGGGGTCGCCATTGCCGTATAATACTGACGATGGGCCTTTAATAACTTCTATGCGTTCAATATTAACAAGCATTGGGCTTGTAAGCGTGGTATTATAAGCGCGCAGGCCATTTATTAAATGTGCGTTATCAGCACGAAACCCCCGTATTGAGTACTCATCATACCCCGAATAAAGATTTACACCTGCGGCGTCTTCTACTGCATCTTTCAGGCGTAATTCCATTTTATCTTTAATTAATTCTTTTGTTACTGTCGAAATTGCCTGTGGTATATCCTGCAGGGCTGTTTGTGTTTTAGTGCCCGAAAAGCTGTAGTCGCTTTTATATGATTCAGCCACACGCCCCGTTATTTCTATATCCTGCAGCACATAAGTATTGTACTGTAATATTATAAGGCCTGCATTAAATGTTTCTCCTGCTGCTATATTAACCGGCAATGTATATCGCGTTATACCTGTACCGGTAATAACCAGTGTATCGTTTTTTACAGCGGCAGCATGCAGGTCAAAATAACCGTTGGCGTCAGCAAACGTTTGTATTTTGGCCCGCAGCAACGCAACATTGGCATAAGATGCTGGTTTATGGTCTGCTGTAATTATCTGCCCTTTTAAAACGCACAGTTTTGCGCTTTGGGAAAATAGCCTGCTGTTAATAAAGGCGAAGCAAACTGTTATTTGCAGAATGGTTGTTAATCGTCTCAAAGCGCATAGTTTTATAAATAGGTAATTTAACCGGGATAAAATTATAGTAATAAGCATTAAACCAGTGTAAAGCATTTATTAACGGTTTGTCATCATGCTGCTGCACTGACCCGTCCTAAAAAAACTATACACTTAAAAAGTGTATAATGGAAGAAAAAAAGACTATTCGTGCAGAAGGGAGCCGCAGTCATTTTAGCAAGAATCTTATTTTACAAATTGTCAGGTCAGTAGAGCGCGGTGCTACCCGCCGGGAGGTTATTGAGCGTTATGGGGTAGCTAAAAGCACGGTAAGCGGGTGGATGCAGCAATATGGTTCACCGGCGTGGCAAGCCAGCCAAAAGCCATTGGGGCAAGTTGACAGGCGCAGCATGGTGCGCGCTATTGAAGAAGGGAAGATGACATTAAGCGAGGCAAGGCTGGCCTTTAATCTAAAGTCGGCACAGGCGGTAAAAGGTTATCTGCGGCAGGCAGAAAAAGAAAAAGCCGAACTTAGGCGTTTAAGTATTCTTATGGATAAGAATGAAGCCAGGCAGGAAGCAATATCATCAGAGGATGCAGCAGCCTTAAAGAAGGCGCTGGAAGAGGCTGAACTAAAGATAAAGGCGCTCAATACCCTGATAGATGTGGCAGAAGAACAATTTAAGATCCCTATCAGAAAAAAGCCTGGTGCCAGGCAGTCCTGAGAATGAAAAGTGATTATCCTTATGTAAGTAAGGATGTATTGTGTGGATTGTTTGGCAAAACACGTCATGCCCTCTACGACCATTTATGGCGGCAGGATGGGGCATCAATAAAAGGAGATATTATTCTGCAACTGGTGCATAAGATACGGGAAGGCTTGCCCCGGCTAGGTACCCGCAAGCTGCTGTATTTACTTAATCCTGAACTGGCTTCACACGATATAACTATAGGCCGGGATGCGCTGTTTGACTTACTGGCAGAGCATAAGCTGCTGGTAAGGCAACGCAAAAGAAAGGTGATAACCACCAACTCAAACCATTGGAT
>JABDGS010000067.1 GCA_013285915.1 Bacteroidota bacterium | reverse complement strand
GACATTGAATGGCAGCCCGTTGCCCGATGCTACAAGTTACGTAGTGGCAACCGCTGCCGGCACTTATGCAGTAACCGGCACAAAAACGGGGTGCACCGATGTTACCGCAACTGTAGATGTGGCAAGTGCGCCAACTGTTGACAATTTTGATCCTTCAACTGCCGCTGCAGGGGATATAATAACTATAACAGGCAGCAATTTTTACACCATAAATACCGTGCTTATTGGCGGTGCCCCTTCAACATTTAACATAGACGATCCCGCTACAATAGAAGCTTCGCCCACCTATGGCGCCGGCAACGACAGCATAGGGCTGGTAACCGGTTGCGATACCTTGTGGGTTACGGGCTTTACATTCTCCTGCAACACAGGCGATTGGAATGGGCATATTGACAGCAACTGGCAAAATGCAAACAATTGGTGCGGCGGCGTTGTGCCTGATCAAACCCAGGATGTTTATATAGGCACCGGTGCGAATAATTACCCTTTAATAAAAGACCTGGCCTCTGTTAATACCCTTTTTGTTGACTTGGGGACAACTTTAAGAGTGGCTTCTGGCGGACAATTAAATATATACCAGGATTTTGAAAATTATAACGACCCTGACGTGTGGCCGGTTGATGCGTATTACGGCACCGTATCTTTTGTTGGAACAAACCCGCAAAATTTAGATGGAGACCTTGATGTTGGCACACTTACAATTAATAATGCCGCAGGGGTTGCAATTAACAGTATTAATTACGGCAGCACATGGGTATATAAAATATACAACCCCACAAATGGAGTGTTATATACTGACGATGATGCCCTGGTGCTTGCCTCCGGGCCGGATGGTACGGCAACAGTAACAACTAATACGTCGGGCAGCGAGTATATTTTTGGCAAGATTGAATACCAGCGTTATTTATCTGCCCGCCGTGCATGGCGTATGCTTACTGTTCCATTATCCAATACAGGCACCATTTTCGACAATTGGCAGAATGGTGGCACAGCCTGCGGATGCGGCGGCACCGGCATTGAGTTGTTTAACCCTAATGGCACCAATGGGTTTGACCCTAATCCTGTACCAGGCACCGGTGGCACATCGGTAAGGCTTTATGATGAACAGGCAAACAATTGGGTTGACCTTGGCACTACTGGTGAGCCGCTTTCTTACGATTTTGCCCAGCCGGCCAACAGGGCGTTTGCAGTATTTGTTACTGGCCCTTACGGCAGCAATCATATAAGGGGCGGTGGGGCTGCTACTGTAGCTATTGCGGATGGTTACATGCAGCAGGGAGAGCAAATATTTACCTACCAGGCCAACGACCCGGTAAATTTTCCGTTAACCTATATGCTTACCGGCAACCCTTATGCAGCACCCGTTGACCTTAGCCAGGTGGCAACAACCAATACAAACAATACCTTCTGGATCTGGGACCCTAACAGGCAAAGTACAAGCCTTGGCGGCTATGTGGCCTTTAGCCAGGACCCCACGGACCCAACCCAGTGGGACCAGGACCTGCTTGCACCCGAAACCGCACAAACCATAAACGTGCAGAGTGGCCAGGCATTTTTTGTACAGGCCCAGGATGGCACGCAGCCCGTAACCATAACATTTGAGGAAACAAACAAAACAACAGATACTACCGGGGCGGTATTTTTTGCACCAACACCATCAACGGCGCAGCAGTTGCGTATAACGCTTAACCGCAGTGTAAACAATATCATGCAGGCTGTCGACGGCGTATTGGCAAAATTTGGCGGCAACTATAAAAAAAGTACCGGCGATGACGTTGCAAAGCTTTTTAACTATGATGAGAACCTTAGCATACGTATTGATACATCGTACCTCGGCATAAGCAGGGGCCTTGTACCGGCGGTTGGTGATACTATGCTGCTAAATGCCTATGCATTAAGAAACAAGGCTTCGTATTCGTTTACCGTAACGCCTCAAAATCTTGCAATACCGGGTGTTGCCGCATGGCTGGGCGACAGGTACCTTAAAACAACTACAGCTATAAGCCTTACACAACCAACTACTGTTGAATTTGCCACCGACGGCCAAAAAGCCTCTTACGATGGTAACAGGTTTTATATTTTGTTTGCCAAAGAAGGCGCGCTTGCACGTGTTATAACCAACGTAAAAGCGTGGTCAACTGATAAAGGCATACAGGTTGAGTGGAGCACCGCTACTGAGCAAGGCGTTAAGCAATACCAGGTTGAAAAATCAACCGATGGCGAGCAGTTTACAACTGTTAGCAGCGCATTGCCTAAAAACACAGGCGGCACTGTAACATACAACTGGGTTGACGAGGAGCCGGCCGTTGGTAATAACTATTACCGCATTAAACTGCTAACCAACGACGTTGAGGCGCAGTATAGCAACGTAGCGCTGGTTACCCTGCAAAAAGGCAAACCGGTGTTTAGCGCATACCCCAACCCTGTGCCGCAAAAACAATCGTTGCAAATACAACTTGCAAATGTTAATGCGGGCACCTATACAGTACAGTTGTTTAGCATGGAGGGCAAGAAATTGCTGCAAAAAACCATTACAGCAACCGGTGCAGCCCGCCAAACCGTTACCATTACCCCTGCCGGGCTTGCAGCAGCAAGCTACAGGGTGGTATTGATAGGTAAGGATGGTGTAGTGTGGCAGCAACAGGTGATAGTGCAATAAACCGGAAACTAATAATATAAAAGCAGGTCAATCAATGGTGCGTCTACAATAGCTCTATTGATTGACCTGCTGCATTTTGTCCTAAATCGGTCTGCCGCCTGGTTCAATATTGAAAGCAAGGAATTGATTTTTCAGGCACCATTGAAAGTTTTTATCAATACCTGCAAAAACTGTTACGATGAATTATTTGGATGCCCTATATTTGCACTCCCCAAAAGGGAATGCCCAGGTGGCGAAATTGGTAGACGCACTGTGTTCAGGTCGCAGCGTTCGCAAGGATGTGCTGGTTCGAATCCAGTCCTGGGCACCAAGGAAAGACAATCTTAAATAGGTTGTCTTTTTTCATTTAACGTGTTCAGGGCAGCAGTCACGCCAACGGCGTGATGCTGGTTCGAATCCAGTCCTGGGCACCAAGGAAAGACAATCTTAAGTAGGTTGTCTTTTTTCATTTAACGTGTTCAGGGCAGCAGTCACGCCAACGGCGTGATGCTGGTATGCTAAATTTCATCAGACTTAACGTAATTTGCAACAACACATATTCGTTGAAAAAAGCCTGCAAAAATTCACAAACAATTAAAAAGTACGATGGAGCGCACATTTAAAATAACAATCCACATGGTTTCAAGCCTCGACGGTATTATTGCTAAAAAGGATAATAGCATATCGTGGTTTGAGACTTCTGATCACTATGAAAAAGGAGTTGAAATTACTCCGGAGGAGGCTGGTGAATTTCTTAAAAAAATAGATTGCTATGTGATGGGGGCCCGCACATACGAACACGCCCTTGAGCTTTCACGATCTTATGGATGGGCTTATGGAGATACGCCAACAATTGTGGTAAGCCACAGGAACCTGCCAATTGAAAGGCCGAACGTTGAAATTTATTCGGGCGACCTGGCCAAACTTGTGAATGAACGGCTAAAACCAAACTACAGCAATGTTTGGCTTGTGGGCGGGGCATTGCTTTCAGCAGATTTTATCCGTTTAAAATTGGCGGATGAAATAAGGTTGTCAGTTATGCCCATTATTTTGGGTGATGGCCTGCTGTTCTTTGACCAAATAGGGCAAGAGCAGGCATTGCACCTGAAAAACGTAACGGCCTACAAAAGCGGGATGGCAGAACTGCATTACGAAATAAAAAAATAATGCGATGCGTTATGGCCCATTTTTATACAAGCACCAGCCCTTCTTTCAACGCCTTTTCATAAACCCCATCATCAAATTTGTAATATAATGGTGCACGGTGTGCACCAATGCTTCTTTTTTCGTCGGTTTTTATAATAAGGCCAAGCGAAATTAATTTACTGGGAAAGTTGGACGCGTGAAGTGTTTTACCCGACATTACCTCGTAGAAAAGCTTTATTTCTTTCAGGGTAAATTTAGGCGGTAACAGGTTTTTACCTATAGGAAAATGGTACAGGTGTATACGCATGGTGGTAAGCGCTTCGCGGGCCATATCTTCATGGTCAAAGCCAAGGTCGGGCAGGTTATCTACCGGAAACCAGTCGCACTCACTGGACATAAAATCCGGGTCGGGTGTGGCATTTACAATATCTGATATGGCATAAAACCCAACCGACACGGTTTGGCCTGTAAGCCAGCTGTTTGGCCCTATTTTAACACCTGTTAGCGTAAAAAGCATTTCGGGATCAAATGCTTTATTATCAGGCCGCACAGGGTCGCCAAATGTTTTAAACTGTTTTAAAAAAAGGTTTTCAATGCGTGTACGTTCAACGGTAACCCTTGCAGCAGCCTCATCAAGGGTTTCATTATTCTTTACGTGGCCACCTGGCAGGCACCATTTGGTTACAACTTTGTTCCTTACCAGCAGCAGCTTAAGTTCGCCATCATGGTATCCAAAAATGGCGCATTCCACGGTTAGGTTTGGGCGATACTCTATATAACCCTTCTCTAAAAAGTTGCGTATTTCATCTAAGTTTTTCATTCGCCGGGTAAAAATAAAATTTATTTACTAAAATTTAGTAAATGTAAATATTTATCCCCTACCTTCATTTTCTAATTTTTAGCAAATAATCAATTTGGTCAGCTGTGGCCGAATGTCTTAATAAAAAATCATTCATAACAATCTATAATTAATCAAATATGAAAAAAAGTACATTGGTTCTTGTAAGCATGTTTTTACTATTTTTTGCGGTAGGTGCCAAAGCGCAAACGTCTGGCGCTGATTATTTTGCAGGCAAATGGAACGTGCTGTTAAAAGGCACGCCAAACGGCGATGTAAAAATGGTATTTGTTCTTGAAAAGAAAGATACAACCATTACCGGTATTGTGCAGGACTCTACAGGCAAACAAATATCAACCCTTGACAAAGTAGAATTGGCTGGCACTACAGTAACCCTTTATTTTAATGCACAGGGTTATGATGTAAACATGGTAATGAACAAAAAAGATGATGACCACGTAACCGGCAGCCTGATGGCTATGTTTGATATAGAAGGTGAAAGGATAAAATAGGCAAATAGTTACATCCGGAGTATAGAGTGGTTTTTATTTTTTTGGCAATTATCCCGTTTTAAATCCAGTTACTACTTTTCGCAGGTTGTGTTACGCACGCAACCATCCTAAAACACATTATATGACCAACAGAAGAAAATTCCTGCAACAGTCAGGTACACTCGCTGCCGCAAGTTTATTGCTCGGGCGTTCGGCCTTAGCTGAAACATTTATGGCTAAAAAAGCCGCCTATCCCATTGGGCTGCAATTATACACGCTCGGCAATTTAATAACAACGGATACTAAAGGTACTTTGCAGCAACTGGCAGCTATCGGGTATAAAGAAATGGAAAGTGCAGGCTCACAAAAAGGCGTTTTTTATGGGTATAAGCCAAAGGAATTTGCTGCTATGGTAAAAGACGCAGGTATGACGTGGCGTTCCGCACACGTTGGCGGTGCACCCATTACTGTAGACCAGGTTTTGAAGATGGCCAAAACCGCAGAAGATTCTACCAAGATCAGAAATATGATGGCTGCTATGAAGAATATGCCAAAACAGCTTAACCTTACTGACGATTACCAGCAACTGGCAGATGACGCGGCTGAAGGCGGTCTTAGCTATCTGGTAAGTTCATTTATACCTGTTGGCACTTTGGATGAAATGAAAAAAGCAGTGGAAGTATTCAGCAAAGCTGGCGAAGCGTGTAAAAAGGTTGGGGTGCAATTTGCTTACCATAACCACACTACAGAGTTTGATAATGTTGAAGGGCATCGCCCGTTTGATTACATTCTTTCCAATACAGATAAAGACCTTGTGAAGATGGAGTTAGACCTTTGCTGGGCAACAAAAGCAAACCAGGATCCTGTAGCCCTGTTCAAACTGCACCCGCACCGTTTTCCGCTATGGCATGTAAAAGACCTTGATAAAACCACCGGCGGCCCTGCCGAAGTTGGCGCCGGAACGATAGATTTTAAGCGCATTTTTGATAATGCCAAAGAAAGCGGCATGAAATACTTTTTTGTAGAGCAGGATGGTGCACCGCAACCAATACAAAATGTTACCAATAGCTATAACTATCTAAAAAAGATGATGGCTTAATACTTAAGCAAAAGCCCATCGTACAAGCATGTTAGTTATATGAGAAAAGCTATCAAAATTATTCTTTGGTCTATTCTGTCATTAATCATTCTGGCGGTTGGTGCAATGGCATTATTTGCCTACAAAGTAACCAACGGCTTTCCTGTGTCGTACGAAACGGAAATCCCGGTTATCAGTTTTCCACCAAATCAAACTGCTGTATTACTGTTTTCAAAATCAACTGGCTTCCGGCATGGTGAATCAATTGAGGCTGGCAAAAAAGCATTTGCAGATCTTGCTAAGAAAAACAATTGGTTTCTATACAGCACAGAAGAAGGTGGTGTTTTTAACCCTGCACAGCTGTCAAAATTCAATGTGGTGATATTCAACAACTGCACCGGCCGCCTGTTAAATGACAGCCAGAAGATTGCCTTGCAAAATTATGTTGAACAAGGAGGTACATGGATAGGCATACATGGTGCGGGCGATAATTCGCACCACTGGGATTGGTATGAAAAAAACCTGGTTGGTGCAAAATTCTCGCATCACCCGCTTGAAAAACATTTACAGCAGGCCAGTGTTACACTCAACGCTGTGCCAGATAGTTTGATGGTACAAGGTTTGCCCCCGGCATTTACACATACAGATGAATGGTACGTATTTTTTGATAACCCGCGCGCTAACGGCTTTAATGTAATTTATTCGATTGACGGCCAAAAAATTAACCCGAATGGAAATATTTTGTGGGTGAAAGATAAGAATTTTGGTATGGGTAAAGACCATCCGGTTGCATGGTACCGTACAACAGGTAAGGGAACAGCTTTTTATACTTCCATAGGGCACGACTCTACCGCATGGAACCAACCGGCTTTTCTTGGTTTATTAGAAAATGCCGTTAAACATTCTTCTACAAAATAGACATAGCTTAGAAAAACCAGTGATCATAGTATTTTCATTTGACTGCGTACTCTTTTACAAACCCTCTATTACATCCCGGTACCCCCTGCCAATAGGGATTGCGAAGCCGCCCACCTCAACCATTTCGGCTGTATATGATTCAATCTTGTTTGTAGAAACTATAAAAGACCTGTGAATACGTTTAAAAAGATTTGGGGGCAAAAGCCCTTCAATTTCATGCGTGCTCATTTTCGAAATGTATTCAGCTTTAGTTGTTACTATCTTAATGTACTCGCGCTGGCTTTCAACGTACACCATCTCAGAAAACAAAATTTTTACTTTCTTTTTTTGAACATTTAAAAACAGGTAGTCTTTTGTTTCCCTGTTGTCACCTGGCTGCGGTATTTCCTTTTGCGCAATTTTAACTTTGTTAACCGCTACTAAAAATCGTTCAAACTCAATAGGCTTTAACAAGTAATCTGTCACATTTAGATTAAACCCTTCCACCGCATACTGGTGATACGCCGTTGTTATTATAACCGCCGGCGGGTTTGCAAGCGTTTTTAAAAAAGCCATACCTTTTAATTTAGGCAGGTGAATATCTAAAAAAATAAGATCGGTTTTATTACTTCTAAGAAATTCAGTTGCCCTGATGGCGTCTTTAAATGTTGCCTGCAGTTCAAGAAAGGGTATTTGCGAAATATAATCAACTAAAACTTTTACGGCCAGCGGCTCATCTTCTACTATGATACAGTTTATTTTAGACATGGCTTGCAAGGTTGATTTTTAATATCGCCTGAAACTCACGCCCCACATGCTGCAGTTCCAGGCTATAGTCAGTATATTGCAATTCTAACTGGCGCCGCAGGTTAGACAGGCCAATGTTCTCCCTAACTTTTTCGTCACCTGGAATATCTTCAGTGGAATTTTTTACGAAAAAGGAAAGCTGCCGCTTATTTACTGAAAGATGAATATCAACGTAAGGGTGGTTGCGGGTTTCAGAAACGCCGTGTTTAAACGCATTTTCTACCAGGGGTATCAATAATAGCGGTGGTAAGGCTTGCCGCATATCCTCAATGTCAGTATTAAAATTAACGCGTAACGATTCATCATAACGCAATCTTTCCAGCGCTATATAGTCACTAATTATCTTTAGTTCTTGCTCAATAGCTATAAATGCCCCGCCGGTTTCATAAAGCATGTAACGTAACATTTTTGACAAGCGCAGGATCGATTCAGGGGCCAAATCACTTTTATCTCTCGCCAGCGAATAAATATTGTTGAGCGTGTTAAACAAAAAGTGCGGATTAGTTTGAGATTTAAGGTAGCTTAATTCTGCCTGTTGTTTTTCGATACGCAGTTGCTGCGCAGATCGTTTTAATTTTATATAATTATAAACGTGCCTTATAATGCCGAAAAAGAAGACTGACCCCATGCTGTAGGTCATCTGCTCAGTAATCTCTTTGGTTTGAGATGTAGTTGTTGCAAAGCTGGTATAAATGCTTAGTGCAATACCAATTGATTCCCACAAACACAAGCCCAACGAGTATAACAAAAAATAAACCAGCAGGCGGAAAAATGACGCAAAAAATTTTCTCCAGCTTAGCAGCGGCAGGGTAATTTCAAAAAAAGCATAATTTACTATAGTAACATAAATAACCCTCCATAAATCATCCAGTTCTCTTTTTAAAAATGTGTCCCTATGATCCACATGATTAGAGACCACGCCCATTAATAAAAAAGCAAGCCCCACCCACAGAAAGAAAGTAAACCGCTTTATATTAATACGTTTTCTCATTTTGTTATTTGGCATTATAAATATCGGTAAATCTTTTGCTTTTCATTTTGCAATCTACAAGGTGGGCATTATGGTATACCAACAGCAACCCGACGTCAATTAAAAAGCACCCACCACAACATTTTCAATATAAAACTGTTTGTTTCGCATTCCTGCTTATAGTGCAATTGACCTGTTTTTGCTATTGGTTTACTATAACCCGCTGTTTGTTGATAGCTGCTCCGGGTGTTTTGTTTTATTATATACTCTTGTACTGCGATCATCAAAAAAGATAAAAGCACAATCATTCAACATATCCATTCACCCAAAATCTTAAACTATGAGTAAAGTAATACAGTTTGGCGAAAATGTACCGGGGTATAATATTCCTGTGTTAAATGAAAGGGAAATAAGGGCTTCCGCAGGTATATTCTTTTTAGCCACATTCACTTCCCTTATGTTCATCATGTTTAAAAACAATTTTTTACCCATCAAGTATGTTATAACTATTTTTCTAACAGATTTTATTATTCGTGTTTTCATCAATCCAAAATTTTCTCCTTCACTAATAGTTGGCCGTTTAATAGTACGCAACCAGGTACCTGAATATGTTGGTGCGCAGCAAAAAAAGTTTGCATGGGTAATAGGCGTAGCTCTTTCAGCCACTATGTTCGTTTTTATGGTTGTGATAAATTCATATAGCCCCATAACAGGTATTATTTGCCTTATCTGCCTTGTGTTCCTTTTTTTTGAATCGGCATTTGGCATTTGTTTGGGGTGCAAATTTTATTCAATGTTCTATAAAGCAAAAGCGCAATACTGCCCCGGCGAGGTTTGCGATGCAAAATCAAAGCAAGACATTCAAAAAACATCCGGCGTACAGCTCCTGATTGTTCTGGCTTTTATCGGGTTTGTTTTTCTTACAGGCTTTTTATTTAACCAATATTTTAGCAAACAACCTTACGACCTGTTTGGTATTTTCAAGTCAGCGCAATCAAAATAACGTTTCGGGTAATCAAATTCAAACACCTGTCTATGTCACCAGCATTTCATAAAGGCTTGCTTACCGGTTTTTCCAGCGTTAAAGATAAAGATGATGAAATGCCTTGCGCCAGCCCGTCAAGTGACCTGGAAAGTTATTTCTCAGGTTTCCGGCAAAACATCATCGGTTGTGATCAATCTTTTCAATCCCCTTTTGGAGAAAAGCAGGTAATTTATGCAGACTGGACTGCAAGTGGCCGGGCTTATAAACCCATTGAGGAGTTTATGCAAAAAGAGATAATGCCATTTTTAGCCAATACCCACACAGAAACTACTATTACAGGCACATTGATGAACAACGCGTTTGAAAGGGCAAAGCACATTATTAAACACCACGTTAACGCAAGCGAGGATGATGTATTGGTTTTTTGCGGCAGCGGAATGACGGGTGCAGTAAATAAACTACAGCGGCTGTTGGGCATTAAGATGCCGGAGCGGATGATGAGCTACGTAAAAGAAGGTTACCTTGAAATAAACGAGGTGCTTAAACCAATTGTATTTATAACCCACATGGAGCACCACAGCAACCAAATTACCTGGCTGGAAACAATTGCAGATGTTGAAATAATTAAGCCGGGTAAAAATGGCAATGTTGACCTGGAACACCTAAAAAGTTTGCTGCAGCAGCACAAACACCGTAAAAATAAAATAGCCGCAATTACTGCCTGCTCAAATGTTACGGGTATACAAACGCCTTACCAAGATATTGCAAAACTTGTACATGAATACTACGGGTTATGTTTTGTGGATTTTGCATGCTCTGCCCCTTATGTCAACATCAATATGCATCCTGCAGAATGCGGTGCGCATTTAGATGCTATTTATTTTTCGCCGCATAAGTTTTTGGGTGGCCCCGGCGCACCCGGTGTTTTGATCTTTAATAAGAAAATATATAACAACACCATACCCGATCAGCCTGGCGGAGGTACGGTTACCTATAGCAACCCCTGGAAGTTTCATGAATATGTTACCGATATAGAACACAGGGAAGATGGCGGCACGCCGCCCATTCTGCAGGGTATAAAAGCCGCTATGGGTGTAAGGCTAAAAGAAATGATGGGTGTTGAGAACATATTGCAAAGGGAAGATGAAATACTGGAATTGGTTTTTGAGAGGTTTTCGAAAATAAAGAATGTTGAGGTTTTAGAAGGAGATGTAAAAAAAAGGTTGGGTGTAATTGCATTTACAGTAAACGGTGCGCATTATAATTTAATAGTAAGGCTGCTGAACGACAGGTTTGGTATTCAAACAAGGGGCGGGTGTTCCTGCGCCGGAACCTACGGGCATATTTTGCTGCAGGTTGATAAGCCACGATCGTATGAAATATTAACAGCAATACGTTCAGGAAATCTTCTGGCAAAACCCGGTTGGGTAAGGCTTTCCATTCACCCAACCATGACTGATGCTGAAATTGGTTTTATTATGGATGCTGTTGAATTAACAGCACTTAATTTTAAGGAATGGGTGAAGGATTACGCATACAGCCCCACTACCAATGAATATACTTTTAAAGGTTTTGAAGAAAGGGGGCAGACCCATATTGAAGGTTGGTTTAACACCTCCAACTGGGGTTAGTTGCTCACCTGGTTATCAGTATCACATTAACCGGCTATACCGCTAACAATTTTTTTAATACAGCGTTTATACTCAATTTTAAAAATTCCCACAAATCCTTTCAGGGTAACCTTGTTTAATATCGTTGCAGGGCGTAATAATCATTATAAATATTTATTTACGCACCTTTTATTTTATATATTCGTCCATTGTTATTAACCCTTTATAACTGCGATATCCCAACGGGTATAAAAGTTTTTCAGGCAAGCAGCAATGTTTTTGCTAATTTGTCTGTCTTAAATTGTAAACTTGCCTTACTATGCCCAAAACCGGTTGCTTTTGTGTTCTTCTCTTAACTGCAGTTTTTATTTGCAATAACAGTAATTGCCAGCCAGCTAACGGCGATTCAGTTTTTTATACCACTATTACTGGCAATGTAAAAACAGCCTACTTTTCTGTTGTAAAAGAAAAAACTGGGCTTTATAACGGAGTAGCGTATGAGGCCTACGGTCATGGGGAGCAGGGTACACCTTTTTTTATGGAAGATTCAATAGTTAGAGGGCCCGTATTATACGATGGGTTTTTATATGAAGATGTGCCGTTAAAGTACGATATGGTTAATGACGAGCTTGTTACCTTATACTACTACAATAACGTTTTGCTGCAGCTTATAAAAGATAAGGTCAACTATTTTGAAATAATGGGCCATCAATTTGTAAGGCTTGATAAAAATATACAAAACCCGGCCGGGCCTTCCGGCTTTTGTGAGTTATTGTATAATGATAAGAAAATGCAGGTATTGGCAAAACGCACTAAAGAGCTGAAAATGTCAACAAATATTGAAGACAAGTCTTCAGGGTTTGTTCAGTACAACGGCTATTTTATTATTAAAGACGATAAGTATGTTGCTATAAATGCTGAAAGCGACCTTATGAAACTATTCAGCGATAAAGCACAGGAAGTAAAAAAATTTATGAGAACAGCAAAAATAAAGTACAAAAAACATCCTGAACAGTATATGGTGGCGGCAACAACATTTTACAACGGGCTAACTAAATAAGATGAGGAAATTTATAAACTGCATTGTTTTAATGGTTATGCCTGTCTTTTTTACCATTCATGCCGTTGCACAGAACACGGCGCGTATAAGCGGCAATTTTAATGATGTTACATTTGAGCAGTTTGCTAAGCAGGTAGAAGCGTCATGCGGGTGCCACTTTTATTTTGACAAGGCTGAAACCGACAGTATTACTGTAACTGCATCGTTCAATCAAAAAACACTTGAACAGGTACTTGAAGAGGTTTTAAAAAATACTTCTTTAAAATTTGTTATTGACCATAACCGTGTATTTATTACCAGCAACTTTCAAATTAAACCGTTGCCCGGCGATTTTTTTGATGATAAGGCCGTGAATGACTCTGCTAACAACAATTACCCGCCCGAAGCAAACGGGCGTAATCAAAAGGTTGTATCGTCTATTGAAAACAAATTAATAGAAATAGGGGTAAAACAAAACAGGGCAGGTGGTAAGGCTACAGTGGCAGGCTATGTAAGGGATATTAAAAGCGGTGAAGCAATAGCGGGCGTTTCGGTATTTATTGTTAATCCTTCTATTGCCGCCACTACCGATCAATATGGCTATTACTCTATAACGCTGCCAACAGGCAGGTACGAAATTAACTTTAGCAGTATTGGTATGAAAGATACCAAAAGGCAGGTAGTGGTGTATTCAGATGGAAAGCTTGATATTGAAATGCAGGATTTTATTGCCACGTTAAAAAC
The DNA here is from genome assembly GCA_013285915.1 of Bacteroidota bacterium. Classification (GTDB taxonomy): domain Bacteria; phylum Bacteroidota; class Bacteroidia; order Chitinophagales; family Chitinophagaceae; genus JABDFW01. The sequence goes on along the minus strand of JABDGS010000067.1, from coordinate 10,957 downwards.
GGTGGTTGTAACATCTGAAAGGTTGTCGAATATTAAAGGGTTGCAAATGGGCACCGTAAAGCTTAATGCAAAGCTTATAAAACAGGTGCCGGTAGTTTTTGGTGAAACAGATATTTTAAAAGTAGTGCTTACGCTGCCGGGTGTAACCTCTGTAGGCGAGGCAAGTAACGGCTTTAATGTCAGGGGTGGTTCAACCGACCAAAACCTTATATTGTTTAATGATGCAACTATTTATAACCCGTCGCATTTGTTTGGCTTTTTCTCAGCATTTAACCCCGATCTTGTAAAAGGTATTGAACTGTATAAAAGTGCTATACCTGTTAAATATGGCGGCCGCTTATCTTCAGTGCTTGATGTAACGGCGAGAGATGGTAATGTAAAAACATGGACTGGCTCCGGCGGCATAGGACCGCTAACCGGCAAATTTTCACTTGAAGGGCCGCTAAAGAAAGATAAAACTTCCATCATTTTAGGCGGCCGTACAACCTATTCTAACTGGTTGCTAAGGTCATTGCCCCAAAGCTCATATAGCAACAGCGACGCCAGTTTTTCTGATTTCAATATCCATATAAGCCATACCATCAACAATAAAAACACGCTGTATATTACCGGGTACATAAGCAACGACCAGTTTAATTTAAATAAAGACACCACGTATAAGTATGGCAGCAGCAATGCAAGCATAAAATGGAAACATAACTTCAATAATAAGTTCAACAATGTTCTTACGGCTGTAATTAACCACTACGATTATTCAGTATCAAGCAGCCAAAATGCGGTAAACGCATTTAAGCTTGGTTTTAAAATTAACCAGTACGATTTTCGGTCCGATTTCAGTTATATCCCTAACACTAAGCACAACATTAGCTTTGGCATAAGCTCTATTTTATACAAGCTCAATCCAGGTTTTTACCAGCCTGTTGGTGCCCAGTCGCTCGTTGCACCTAATGTAGTGCCTGCGGAACAGGGGCTTGAGAGTGCATTGTACCTTGGTGACGAATATGCTGTTTCAACAAAACTTTCTGTTAGTGCAGGAATAAGATATTCCATGTTCAACTACTTAGGCCCGCACGATGTTTTACAGTATGTGCCCGGTGTGCCAAGAAGTATAAACACAATTACCGACACGGTTTCATACGGAAGCGGTAAAATAATTAAAACATACCAGGCGCCCGAAATAAGGCTTGCAACACGTTACAACTTAACCGATAATGCGTCAATTAAGCTTAGCTTCAACACCATGCAGCAGTACATTCACATGTTGTCAAACACTACTGCCATTTCCCCTACCGATATATGGAAGTTAAGCGACCCTACTATAAAACCTCAACAGGGCAGGCAGCTTTCATTAGGCTATTATCAAAATTTTAAGGCCAATACTATTGAAACGTCTATAGAGGTTTATTATAAACAAACTGATCATTACCTTGATTATAAAAGCGGTGCAAGCCTTGTATTAAATAAACACATTGAAACAGATGTAATAAATACAAAGGGGCACGCGTATGGCGTGGAGTTTTTAATAAAGAAGTTATCAGGCAAGCTTAACGGGTGGTTAAGTTATACATACTCAAGAACGCTGCTGAAGGCTGACGACCCGCTTGCGGGCGAATTGATAAATAAGGGTGCTTATTATCCCGCTGATTTCGATAAACCTCATAATGTAAATTTTATTGGTAATTACCGTTTCTCGCACAGGCTTAGTATTTCAGCGAATTTTGTTTACAGTACAGGCAGGCCTGTTACTATTCCGCTTGCGGTGTTTGATGTTGGGGGCTCTCCTTCACTTTATTATTCGCAAAGAAACCAGTACCGTATTCCAGATTATATTAGGGGAGACCTTTCAGTAACCCTTGAGGGTAACCATAAAGTAAAGCAAAAAATACATAACTCATGGTCAGCTGGTGTGTATAATGTGTTTGCAAGGCAAAATGCTTATTCAGTATATTTTACGCAGGAAAACGGGTTTATCAGGGGTTACCAGCTTTCTATATTCGGCACCATCATTCCATTTGTAACTTACAATTTTAAATTTTAAGCAGATGCTATCCTGTATTTCAAAATACCTGCTTTTTATTTCACTGGCCTGGTTTATTTTTAGCTGCAAAAAGCCTTATACACCAAAGGCAATTACAGCAAATAATAACTACCTGGTGGTTGACGGGGTAATTAACACGGGTAAAAACGGTGTTACAACTATTAAGCTCACCCGGTCAAGAAACATTGGTGATTCAACTTATGCCCCGTTACCTGAAAATGGCGCTACCATTACTATTGAAAACGGCATGGGCAATATGTATCCTTTGCAACAGCAACCTGATGCCTCTTATGCAAGCAACCCGCTTAATTTAGATACCAGCCAAACATACAGGTTAAATATAGTTACATCAAACGGAGAGCAATACCAGTCAGATTTTGTTAAGGTAAAACAGTCCCCCGCAATAGACAGCATTTCTTGGGAGCAAAATAATGGTGTTAACATTTATGCCTATACGCATGACCCCACAAATAATACCAGGTATTACCGCTGGGATTTTACAGAAACTTTTCAGCATAATGCTTTTTACGAAATTTCGTGGGGTGTAAAAAATGACACTATTTTCAGCATAACGTATGTTACTTATGCTACCTATACGTACAAATGCTGGACTGATAATAACAATACCAGTGTTATATTAGGCAATACTATCGCCCTATCGCAAGATGTTGTAAGCAAGCAGCCGGTAACTTTTATACCAAATAACGATAACAAAATAGGCATACGTTACAGTATTTTGGTAAGGCAGTATGCACTAACGCCTGAAGCCTATCAATACTGGAGCATTATCCAAAAAAATACGCAAAACATCGGTACGCTGTTCGATCTGCAACCCTCCCAGTTGCATGGCAACATTGCCTCATTAAGTAATAAAGATGAACCTGTTATCGGTTGGGTAAGCGCTGGCAGTATTCAGCAGCAGAGAATATTTATTGATCACCTTGAGCTAACAAATTGGCATCCTGCCCCATCACAGCTTTACTGCCCTGTTATAACCATTGCGCAAAATCCTGTTTTTAATTATTATAATTACCCGGATACGACTTTTGTACCATATTATTTTGTAAGTGGTGGTGGGCTAAATATTACCAAAAGCTATTGTCTCGATTGCAGGGTGCAGGGCGGTACTAATATTAAGCCATCGTTTTGGCAATAGATAAATAAAAATGAGGAATGAAAATATTTAGCATAACATATAAAATACCGGTGTTTTTTCTTACCGGCCTGTTGTTGAACGTCAGCTCATTTGCACAAACTGATAATGATAGCCTGGTTGCCAAATTTAACCGTTACAGCACACAAAACTGGCAGGAAAAGGTTTTTGTTCATACCGATAAATCTTTTTACTTAACAGGAGAAGTTGTTTGGTTTAAAGCCTATGTTACTGACGCAGTTTTTAATATGCCTGCTAACCAAAGCAAGATTTGTTATGTTGAAATAATAAACAAAGACCTGAAGCAGGTACTGCAGGGCAAAGTAGAAATAACTGGGGGCAGCGGCAATGGGTCCTTTACACTCCCCGGCTTTTTAACCAGCGGCAATTATATATTAAGGGCTTATACCAACTGGATGAAAAATATGGGCCCTGGTTATTTTTTTGAAAAGAACATAACTGTCGTAAACACATTAAAAAATGCAGGAAAGGCAGCAAATAACAACGATAATGTAAGTGTACAGTTCTTCCCTGAAGGCGGCCAGCTTGTTAATGGCCTTCAATCAATCGTAGCATTTAATTTTATCAATAAAAATGGCGCTGGTGTTAATGGTACAGGCTACTTGCTTAATACAAACAACGATACCATTTTAAAGTTTTCACCCAGCCGTTTTGGTATTGGCAAGTTTAGCTTCACCCCGCAAAAGAATACCCAGTATAAAGCGAGCATAATACTTGACGATGGCAAAAAGGCAACTGATCAATTGCCTTTTGCTTACAACGAAGGCTATGTGATGCAGGTTACAAATACTGATGCTGCCCAAATAAAGGTTACAGTTACTTCAACTGGTGCCGCCGGCAACAATACCTATTTATTTATACATACACGCAACCGTTTTAAAGCCTTACTGCAACAACAACTAAAAAATGGTGTTGCCGAATTTAATATAGATAAAAAATCTTTAGAAGACGGTATCACACAGCTTACTGTTTTTAATAACACCCGCCAGCCTGTTTGTGAAAGGCTATATTTTAAACGGCCTTCAAAAAAGCTGGATATTGATATTTCGCCTGCTCAAAACTCTTTTGCGGAACGAAGCGGGGTTAATGTTAGCGTAACCACGCATCAGCAGCAAGCCATCATAAATGATGCAGATATGTCTGTTTCGGCTTTTTTAATAGATTCGCTGCAAGGTATAAATGAACCAGGCATTTTAACTTACCTGCTTCTTACATCAGACCTTACCGGGCATATAGAATCTCCTGATTGGTATGTAAATAATAATACCGCGGAAGCAGATGAAGGCATAGATAACTTAATGCTTACCCATGGCTGGAGAAGGCTGAAATGGGAGGATATACTGCAAAACAAAAAGCCTTACTTTAAATATGCCGCGGAACTGGAAGGCCCATTGGTAGCAGGGAGGGTGTTTGACAGAACAACCGGCCTGGCGGCAAAAAATATTACCTGTTATTTAACGGTGCCGGGACAGCAATTTAAATTCGCCACCGATGTTAGCAACAATGAAGGGCAACTGCTTTTTAATATTGGAAAATTTTATGGCAATAACCAACTTGTAGCGCAAACCAATAATCAAACCGACAGTAATTACAGGTTTGATTTTTCCAGCCCTTTTTATGACTCATTTTCTACAAATAGCTTCACGCCATTAATGCTTGCCCGGCAATTTAAAGAGCAGTTGGAAAACAGGACAATTAACGCGCAGGCAGAAAATGCATATTTAAGGGATGCAAAACAACGTTTTAATTTAACAGCGCATGGTGATACCTCTGTTTTTTACGGCACGCCAGACAAAGCATATTACCTTGACGATTATACACGCTTTACTACTATGGATGAAGTGATGCGGGAATTTGTTGTTGAAGTGAGGGTGAGAAAACCAACTGACTACAACTTGAGGGTAAAAATGCCAACAGCACCTTATTTTTTTGGAACGCCATTGGTGTTAGTGGATGGGGTACCGGTTTTTAATGTCAATAAGGTAATGGAGAGTGACCCTCTTAAAATAAAAAAGATTGATATTGTAACACATAAGTATTATTCGGGCCCTTTAATAACTGATGGCGTTATTAGCTATTGCTCTTACGACGGCAGTGTTGGTGCTACGCTGTTAGATCCGAATGGCCTTGTTGTTGAATATGATGGTTTACAAAGAGAGCGGGAATTTTATTCACCGGTGTATGATGCTCCTGAAAAGCTTAATGGCCGCATACCCGATGTTAGAAACGTTTTATACTGGAACCCGAATATTAAAACTGATGCAAAGGGCCACCAAACCATTTCTTTTTACACGTCTGACGTACCTGGTAAATATGCGGTAATTGTGCAGGGTATTACTGCAAATGGCCTGGCTGGCAGCGCCGTTACCACAATTGATGTGCAGCCTAAATAATACAGTGTTTTAAGTTAAACACAGGCAGTCTGCCATCAAGTACTGCAATAAAACAACAGGCCCTTTTCGGGCCTGCGTTATTTACTCATTAAGCATTTGCAATAAATGGCGCCTTGCCTATATAGGCATCATTAAAAAATTGGTCAACAATAAAATGCGCAAGGCTTGTCGCGCTAATCTTATCTGAAGGACAATCCTCCAGGTCAACAAGTATTTTGTTATTGCATTCGGTTTGCTCAATCAAAGGCAGCCGTATTAAAGTCCAGTTGATAGGGCTTGCAGCCATCATTTCGTATTCAACTTGCTTATCATGCGTTGTTGCGGGGTAATTGTTATACATCCAATCCGTTGCAGCCTTTGTTGCGGGCCCTTTCCTGTCAAACGGAGTGTTAACACTAAGCCCTGTGATTACAATGTACCTGCTAATATTAAACTCGTCCACAGCGGCTATAACATTTGCAGCTGCCTGGCTGAAGACTGGTGTTTCACCTTTTGCCTGGCCAAGTGTGCTTACAACAATATTGCAGTCGCGTAACAGTTTTTGTACGGCATCATAGTGTCTAACATCACCTTCAACAATTTCTGCCTTTGAGTTTTGAATTTGAAAATTTTCAGGATGTCTTAGCAATATTTTGCAATCGAGGCCTTTATGCAAAAGAAGGTTTAAAATATATTTTCCAGATTTACCGGCGGCGCCTATTACGCCTATTTTAATAGATTGTGCCATGTTTTCTCTTTATAAATTACATAAAAAATATCTCTTATTTGCCTGTAAAGAGGCAAATGGGTGGTAAGGGCAAATGCCGCAGTACACAGACGGAATATTTTATAAAGAGGTTTTAATAGTTCAAAACTACACATTACAGTTTTAAATTTTGCGCCTTTCTTTTTTTAATAGTAATCACTGGAAGCCAACAGGGGCATATATGGTGAAAAACAACAGGTATAAGTAACAAAGTAAAATTGTTATTATCCCAAACAGTTTTATTTGCTAAAAAGTCTGTTATTAAGAACTAAAACAATGCGCGCTGCAGTTTTATTCTTGCGATCGTATCTTTGGGCAATGACTGTTCAACTTAAAAAGAAAATTGCTCAACGCATTTTTAACGGCCACCCCTGGATATTTAATAACGAAATTGAGGCGATAAAAGGAGATGTGAAGGCTGGTGATATTGTGGATGTGTTATATGGTGATGGGTCATTTGCAGGTAAAGGTTACATCAATCCGCAGTCACAAATAACCGTGCGATTGTTAACACGCAGGAAAGAGGAAATTAATGATGATTTTTTTCTGCGCCGCATACAGGAAGCATGGCACTACAGGCAAAAAATAGGATATACTGAAAACTGCCGCCTGGTATTTGGGGAAGCTGACTATTTGCCCGCGCTGATTATTGATAAGTTTAATGACTATTTTGTACTACAGACCTTATCGTTTGGAATGGATGTTTGGAAAGACAGTATTGTAAAAGCCCTGCAAACTATTTTTAAGCCAAAAGGTATTTACGAAAGAAATGATGTACCCGTGCGCGAACTGGAAGGGCTGCAGCAGCAAAAAGGGTTTTTATCAGCACAGTTTGATACAAATATTATTATTACTGAAAATGGCCTGAAGTTTTATGTTGACATTGAAAATGGCCAAAAAACAGGTTATTTTTTAGACCAGCAGGATAATCGCCGTGCGATCAAGCACATTGCGAAAGGTGCCGATGTTTTAGGTGCATTTACATACACCGGTACATTTGAAATTCACGCAGCGCACTACGGAGCCAAGAGTGTTTTGGGCATTGATATATCGGTCAATGCAGTTGAGCAGGCCAACCGCAATGCCAAATTAAACGGACTTGATAATATTTGCCATTTTGAAGCAGTAAATGCTTTTGATGTATTGAAAGGTTGGGCTAAAGAGGGAAGGCAATATGATATGGTAATGCTTGACCCGCCTGCTTTTACCAAAAGCCGTGAGAATATTCAAAAAGCCCTTACCGGCTACAAGGAAATAAACCTTCGCGGTATGAAGCTGGTAAAAAATGGCGGCTTTTTGGTTACGAGCAGTTGCACCAACCTTGTATCGCCCGAATTGTTTTTGCAAACTATTGATATGGCTGCAAAAGATGCACGAAAAAAAATACGGCAGGTAACCTTTAAAGCACAGGCAAGTGACCACCCGATAATATGGGGCATGGAAAATACTAACTATTTGAAATTTTTAATTGTGGAAGTCTCGGGATTGTAGATTAATTGCAGACTACCTTATAACCTGGAATTTATTTACTTCGATAAGCCTTCCCGACTTGTCGGACAAGCGGAATACATAAAGGCCGCGATAGTAGTCATTCGTTAATGTAACAGTAAGTTTATTGGAAGACACCGGAATTTCAGTCATTTTCTTTCCTGTAAAAGAGTATATCTGCAACACATAATCTTTGTATGAGTCATTAGGAAATTCAAAGTTTATAAAAGATGTAGCGGGGTTAGGATAAAACTTAACAATTTTGGCCTGGTCGTAAAAATTGGCCCCTCCGTTACCCGCATGCACAAACCAGCCCATCAGCACCAGTAACACCAGTGTAAGGCCTATTTTTTTGCGATAGTAAAAAAGTTTGTGTAAAAATCTTTTCATTCAACCCACTTTTACATAGTAAAGTTAGCAAAAAACGCACTGCTTTACAAAAATACCTGTGAAAGTTGTACAAAAAACAACACCTGCCCTAACTGTTCAGCCCTTCAAGTACCTTCTTCATAGCTTCAAAGTCAGGCAGATCGCTTGGTACGGCACAAATTTCATTATATTGAACTACCCCTTCCTTATCTATTATAAAAACCGCACGTTTGCTTACTCCCTGCATTTCAAACGATGGAAACACATCATAAAGCACGTCATACTCCTTTGCTGTTTGCCTGTTAAAATCGCTTAACAAGTCAAAATTCAGCCCTTGTTCTTCTTTATATTTTTTAAGCGTGAACAAGGAGTCTATTGATATGCCAAATACTGTTGCATGCATGTTATTATATAAGGCAATATTGTCCCTTACGTTACACAATTCTTTGGTACAGGTCCCCGTAAAAGCAAGCGGGAAAAACAATAACACCACATTTGATCCCCTGTGATCGTACAGGGTAACTTTAATCTTCTCTGTATTATACAAACTAAAAGCTGGTGCAATTTGCCCTTTTACAATGCTCATAAAAAAATTTTGCAGCTAAGCTACATTGTTCGGGCCTTACTCTGATCAGGTTTTAGTAAATTTTGCTCAAGCCGTTGTTGTTTTAAAATCTTGGGCAAAGCATAGCACCTTTTGTGCTGCCGCGTGCAACAAAACCAATATAGGATATGCTTATTTCAAATCCGCCCCTTGATTGGCTTATTGTTTTTAACTGCGAAATATTTGCATCGTAGCTAAAACCAATGGCAAACGGGTTATAGTCAATTTTAACCATCGGCACAAAGGCATCTTTCCAGCGCAGGTAACCACCAAAATGCACAACATAATCAGGGTTTTCCGCATCGGTACCAAGTTTGTACGAGTACATTGCCCCCGCAATAAATTCGTTATAGCTTCCCTGCTTGCTTGCGTCTCCGTCGATAGTAAGATAAGATACTTCATCAAGGCCAAATTTTACACCGGCTGAAAAAACAAGCTTTGGGTTTAACTCAACAGGCGGATTAACGTAAAATGAGTTTTTAGGCCTGTTAAAGTGATGGTACGCTATTCCGATAAAATAATTATCGGTTTCACTGCCTGCGATGGATGAGTTGAATGAAGCACCCACGCTGCCATCCCAGTAATGATAGTTAAACTGCGTAAGAGATTCGCCATCTGACAGTGAGGGGTTGTACCCTGAGCCGTCGTATTGGTTGTTGGTAGTAATCTTCGACCGGTCAATATTACGTTGCACATATCCACCCATAAAGCCTACGGAGAGGTATTTATTTTTGTCGCCGCTAAGTGCTTTATGATAATTTATTGCAGGTAATAGGTTGGAGGTTGTAAAGTTTGTTGTGCCTGCCCGGTCGTATAAAATTTCCATTCCAATTGTAACAAAGTCGTTACCCCTGCCAACCGGTTGTTTATACTCAACGTCAAACGAACCCGTTTGGTAAGGCACTGTTACGCTGCCCCATTGGCTGCGATAAACACTGTTAACGCGTACATCGCCATTAAAAAGGCCAGCCAGCGATGGGTTACGTAGTAAAGGCGCCTCGAAAAATTGGGAAAAGTGCGGATCTTGGGCATAGCCCCTGCAGCTAAATACAGCCACAAGCACAACCATGCTTAAAAGGTTTTTCATTGTTCTGGATTTTTTGGATATTGGTAGCAATAAAGATACAATATGCATTTAACAGTTTTTATGATTTGCACTGAATTTTTTATTATAAACCAATTAAAAAAAGTTTTAACGCAATAAGGTAACATTTCCTTTCGATGCCAGCACTGTACCATTGTCGCAAATCACCTCAATAACGTATACATATACATCTGACGGTTGCATAGCGCCTTTATATTTGCCATCCCATGCATTGCTAATGTCGTTGGCGGCAAAGTTTACCCTTTCAAAAACTATTTGTCCAAGCCGGTTAAATATCCTAAGCGATTTTACATTGTACAGGCCTACCCCTCTCGGGTAAAAATAGTCGTTCATGCCGTCACCGTTTGGTGAAAATGTGTTGGGTATAAACAGGCTTTTTTCGTTACATAGAACTGTGACAGTAAACGCTGCCGAAGCCGAACACCCATACTGGTTGTACACCTTTTCGCTGTAAGTTGTGGTTTCCCTCGGCATCGCTACCGGGGTTGCGCAGTTTGTACATGATAAACCCTGGGGTGGCGACCATTGCCAGTTTATAACATCAGGCGAAGGCGTTGACACAAGTCTATACTTGTCGCCCTCCAGTATGGTAACCCCGGTATCTGCAAAGCTTACTGTTGGGTTAGGAAATACTCTTACCACAACCGCTGCCGTGTCAAAAAAGCATTTTTTTGTATCCGTGCCTATGGCTGTATAAGTTGTAGTAACGCCGGGCGAAGCAGTTGGGTCGCCAATGTCGGTATTACTCAGGCCCGTTGACGGCTGCCAGTTATATACTTCAGCCCCGGATGCTACAAGCTGAACTGTACCACCCAGGCAAAGGGTATCAATTGGCTGCAGGGCCATGGTAAATGGCCGTTTTACCAGCACAGCAACAGAATCTGTATTAATACAGCCTGCGCCACTTGTACCGGCAACATAGTAGGTGGTAGTAGAATCTGGTGTTGCAGAAGGGTTTGTACAGTTTGTACAGCTAAGTGATTTGTTACCGGCCCAAACATACGTTACGGCCCCTGCGGGCTGTAATATAACTGATTGCCC
>JABDGS010000066.1 GCA_013285915.1 Bacteroidota bacterium | reverse complement strand
TCGCCTGAGAATGTGGCTGCACCCTGGCTGTCAAGCAGCCTGCCTGTAGGTACACGCGATGAGCGGCCCGCATTTTTTATGCCCGGGCTGCTTAACAAGGCATTGCGGAATGTTTCAAATTTTCCGTCAAGCGTGGGGCTGTACGGCAAAGTGATAATGTGATCCTTATTAAAACCAAGCGAAGCTTTTTGCATATAGCTTAACTGCTGAAATACAATAGTTGTTGCTATAATAAGAATAATTGAAATGCTAAACTGCAGCACTACAAGCACCTGCCTGAACGACACACTTCCGCCGCCTGCTTTTACAAGCCCCTTTAAAACCTTTATGGGTTTAAATGACGACATAAAAAGCGCTGGGTAAACACCGCTTATAATACCTACGATAAACGGTAACAGCAAAACAGTAACAACTACCTTTGTACTTAACAAAATATTTATGGCGAGGTGTTGGCCGGATAAACTGTTTACATACGGTATCAGCAACCAGGTTAATAAAAATGCCAGCAGCAATGCCATCCATGTTATTAAAACACTCTCGCTTAAAAACTGCATTATTATTTCCTTGCGCTGGGCGCCAACTACTTTGCGAACACCAATTTCTCTTGCACGCAATACGGAACGGGCAGTTGACAGGTTCATGTAGTTTATACAGGCAATAAGCAGTATAAATAATGCTATGGCCGAAAATACATATACTCTTGTTATATCTCCATTGGGCTCAGCTTCATCATCTAAATGGGAACGCAGGTGAATATCGGTTAGCTTTTGTAAAAACAATGAAGTAAACTTCGATTGCTTAAAGCCCGGTGGTAACACAACGTTTGGTCCTGTTGGTATAGGTATAACCTTATCAATAAATGCGGGAAACTGGGCTACAAGCTTTTCTGCCGGGTAATTCTTGGGAAACATCAGGTAGGTATAAAAGGCATTGTTGCCAAAATTTGTTTGCAAAAACCTTGCACCATATACCGTACTGTCGTTTAAGGTGCTGAATGATAACATCATGTCCGGGTGCACATGCGAGTTTGCAGGAAATGGCTGATAAATGCCTGTTACTTTGCAGGGTGGCTGGTTATCAACACGCACAATTTTATTGATAGGGTCTTCATCACCAAAATATTTCCGGGCCATCTCAGGAGTTAGCATCAGGCTGTTAGGGTCAGTAAGGCATGTTTTCGCATTACCCTCTAACAAAGGCACCGGAAAAAAGTCAAACACCTTGTCATCTGCATAATATACATTTCTTTCATTAAACAACTTCTCCTTGTAATGTATGGCTGTATTGCCATTGGGCAAAAGACGGGTAACTTCCTGTATGTCGGGAAAGTTGTGCTGCAGCAAAGGCCCGAAGGGAGGGGCAACAGAACTTAGTTGCAAATTGATAGCGCCATCCTGGTTATTAAAATTCCTGGCAACCCGGTAAATTTGACTGGCCTTAGGGTTAAACTTATCATAGCTAAGCTCATTAATTACATACGCAAGTATAAGCAGGCAGCATGTAAGCCCTACAGTAAGACCAAAAATGTTGATAAACGATGTAAACCTGTACTTGCGCAGGTTACGGAACGCAATTGTTAAATAATTTTTCAGCATAGTTCAAACTCCCGGCAGGGAAATTTTAGCACGTTAAAAATGTGTATGTTGTCTCTCTATATATACCACTACGATTATTCTTATATCACCTCTTTATTCTATAAGGGAATCTTCTCAACACCTTTCCCCTAAAGGGGGAAAGGCCGGGAATGGGGGCTTCATTATTCCGTCCTCAAACTCTTTACCGGGTTCATCAATGCTGCTCTTATTGCACGGTACCCTACCGTTATCCATGCAATAAATATTGATGTAACAACTGTTAACACAAATATGCTAACACCAATTTGTACACGGAATGTGAAATTAGTTAACCAATTATTCATAAAATAATCTGCAAGGGGCGCTGCAATTAAAAATGCCACCCCTATAAGTATCGTAAATTCCTTGCTAAACATATACACTATACTGCCAACAGATGCGCCCAGTACCTTGCGTATACCAACCTCTTTGGTGCGTTGTACCGCCATAAATGATATAAGCCCGTATAACCCGAGGCATGAGATAAAAATAGCTATACCTGCAAATATTTTATACAATTGAGATAGCTGGTCTTCCTGCCTGTAAAAGCTGGCAATTTTATCATCAAGAAATTGGTATTGATAAACAAATTCAGGGTATAACGCTGTCCATGTTTTTTCAATGCCGGCCAATGTTACTTTTGCCTCCCGAGCCTTCAGTTTAACTGACATAGTTTGATATACTGCATTCCATGAGCCCATTGCAACAGCTTCAATTGGTTTTGCCATTGTATTGCTGTTAAAGTCTTTTACAACGCCAACAACCGGGGCTACAATTGAACCATCCCAAAAATTAATTTTTTTATTTAAAATATCCTGCGGGTTAGTTATGCCAAGTTTTTTTACCAAAGTTTCATTTACCACAAGTTCCCGAACGGTATCAGTCTGGTGATAAGGCCTGCCTGCCACAAACTGCAGGTTGTATGTTTTAAATACATCGGCATCGGCCCATTTAAGGTCAGTATTAAAATCAGTTTCTTTTTGTTCATTGCCAAACCTGAAATTACTTGTCCAGTGGGAATCATCTGCGATGGTAAATGTGCTGTAGCTTACATTTTTTATACCTGCCTGTTTTAGCAATTCGCTTTTTAAAGCAGTTAGTTTTGTTTGGCTGATGCTGTCATTGGGCATGTTTATATTAATAATAGCGTCTTTATCAAAACCCATTGATGCATTTTTAAAATAATTCATCTGGCTTACAATTATCAACGTTCCCATTATTAACGCCTGGGCTATCGCAAATTGTAACACTACCAGGCCACGCCTTAACGAAATGCCGCCAACTGTTTTGCTGGTAAACTTGCTTTTTAACGCTGTGATGGGATTGAAACCTGACAATATAATGGCCGGGTAAAACCCTGACAGAAAAGTAACCAATATTATAAGAGCAGCTAAAAATATTGCCAGCATTGGGTTTATACTAAAGCTAATATGCGTTTTAAGCAGCCCGTTTAATGACGGCAACAGTGTTATTGAGATAATAATAGCAGCTGCAACTGCAAATGCAGTAATAATAAAAGTTTCGCTTAAAAATTGCAGTATCAAATCCTTCTTTTTGCTGCCTAACACCTTGCGAACACCAACTTCTTTAGCACGGTTAACAGCTTGGGCGGTTGCCAGGTTAATAAAGTTTATGCAGGCAATTATTAAAAGAAACAGGCCAATAAGGCTTAGCGCTGTAATAAGCTCCCTGCTAAATGTGTTGCCGTTATAGTTTCCAAAACGCTTGTCAAAATGTATTTCATTCAAAGGCTGTGCAACAAATGCATCTTTTGCATACTCTGCGGGCTTGTGCTTTTTAGTAAATGTTACCAGGTTATTGTTAAACTTATCAGCCGTCATATTGGGCGGTAACACTACATAAGTGTTAAGGTCGCCAAATGTGCTTACCCAATCGGTTGCGTTATTATCGTCCTGTGTTTTAAATGATAACGCAACGTCTATGGGGAAATCAGTGTTCGCAGGCAGGTTTTGTAACACGCCAGTTACCTTACATATTTTTTTATCCTTATACTTAATTGTTCTTCCCATGGCTTTATGCCAGTCACCAAAATATTTTTCTGCTGTTTTTTGGGTAATAACCGCAGTATAAGGATCAGTCAAAGCGGTTTTAGCGTTGCCGGCCAGGAACGGAAAATTAAATATTTCAAAAAAGGAAGATTCTGCAAAAAACAAACCGTTCTCATTAAATTTCTTTTGAGTCGGTCGGTTGGTTTCGTCCATAACTGTTACCTGGTCGCCCTGGACCCCGCGAATAGATGCAACTTTTTCCAACTGGGGAAAATCAAGCGATAACTGCTTGCCTGCGGGGTAGCATAAACCCTTTGTATACCTCACACCATCAGGCCCGTGAAACGATGTGCCGATCCTGTAAATGCGGTCTTTATTGTTGTGAAAAGTATCAAAGCTTGTTTCGTATTGTATAACCAGAAAAATAAGCAGGCAGGCTGCTACACCTACTGCAAGCCCTATGATGTTTATAAAAGCATATCCCTTATTACGGCTTAAATTTCTAAAAGCAGTTTTAAAATAATTTTTAAACATTGTGATTGTTTTCAGTTTAAAGTCCCGCTATTTGGGCTGCCTTATAGTTGTTTACAACAACTTGTGCATAATACGGCCACCATACCAACACCAAACAATGGGTATGCCAACTGGGTAATCCGTTGAAATAGAATAATTTAAGGAGGAAATGATTTTAAAAGTGTACGATTTCGGACACCGTTCGTACGAAATCGTACGTAACTTTATTTATTTCGCTATAAGTGATTTTTTTTCGAAGAATGACCATGTTGATGCAGAGCGATAGGAGCAATTAGTTTTGGTCTTTATAACGATTGACGGGACCTAAGTCCCGCCAATCGTTTCATAATTAATTAGTATAGTCTTTATTCCGTCCTCAAACTCCTTACCGGGTTCATTAATGCCGCTCTTATAGCACGATACCCAACTGTTGCCCACGCTATAATAACTGATGACAAAACCGTCAACACAAAGATGCCTGCACCTATCTGAATGCGATAGGTAAAATTGGTTAACCAGTTGTGCATAAAATAATATGCTAACGGTGCAGCAATTAAAAATGCAACCCCTATAAGCACTATAAACTCTTTGCTAAACATATACACTATGCTGGTTACGCTCGCCCCCAAAACCTTGCGTATCCCAACCTCTTTAGTGCGTTGTACAGCCATGAACGATATGAGGCCATATAACCCGAGGCATGAGATAAAAATAGCTATGCCTGCAAATATTTTATATAATTGAGATAGCTGGTCTTCCTGCTTGTAAAAGCTGGCGATCTTATCGTCAAGAAATTGGTATTGATAAACATAATCCGGGTACAGTCCAGTCCATGTTTTTTCAACCGCAGCTAAAGCTTGTTTTGCCTGCTGTGCCTCCAGTTTTACTGACATTGTTCTGTAAACCCCTTTCCACGAACTCATTACAACCGCATCAATAGGGTTTACTAGTGTGTTGCTGTGAAAATCTTTTACAACGCCCACAACTGGGGCTACAATTGAACTGTCCCAAAAATTAAGTTTTTTGTTTAAAATATCCTGCGGGTTAGTTATGCCAAGCTTTTTTACCAAAGTCTCATTCACTACAAGCTCCCGCACTGTATCAGATGCCTGGTAAGGCCGGCCTGCAACAAATTGTAGGTTGTATGTTTTAAACGCATCAGCATCAGCCCACTTAAGGTCGGCATTAAAATCAGTTTCTTTTTGTTCACTTCCAAACCTGAAATTACTGCTCCAATGCCCTTTATCTGCAATAGCAAACATGCTGAAGCTCACATTTTTTATACCTGACTGTTTTAGCAGTTCAGTTTTTAACGCTGTTAGTTTTGTTTGGCTTATCTTGTCATTAGGCATGTTTACATTAATAATGGCGTCTTTATCAAAACCCATAGAAGCATTTTTAAAATAGTTCATTTGGCTTACAATTATCAATGTGCCCATTATTAACGCCTGCGCAATGGCAAACTGAACCACCACAAGGCCGCGGCGCAGCGAAATACCACCAACTGTTTTGCTGGTAAACTTGCTTTTTAAAGCTGTAATGGGGTTAAAGCCGGATAATATTACAGCGGGATAAAACCCCGACAGCAAAGTAACCGATATAATAAGGGCAGATAAGAACAATGCCAATGTAACGTTTATGCCAAAGCTAATATGTGTTTTAAGCAACCCGTTTAATGATGGCAATAATGCTGTTGAGATAAGAATGGCCATTACAACGGCAAAAAGCGTAATTATAAAAGTCTCACTTAAAAACTGCAGTACCAGGTCTTTCTTTTTGCTGCCTAACACCTTGCGTACACCAACTTCTTTGGCGCGGTTAACGGCTTGCGCAGTTGCAAGGTTTATAAAATTTATACAGGCAATTACTAACAAAAACAGGCCGATTAGGCTTAATGCAGTTATAAGCTCTTTACTAAATGTACTGCCGCTAAAGTTACCAAACCGGCTGTCAAAATGTATTTGGCTTAAAGGCTGTGCAATCATTACATCTTTTGCAAATTCTGCAGGCTTATGTTTTTTTGTAAATGCAGCCAGGTTGTTATTAAACCCCTCAACCGTCATGTTGGGTGGTAACAATACATATGTATTAAGATCACTTAAAGTGCTTACCCAGTCCTGCGACGAATCCCTTTCATTGCCCTTAAAAGATAACACTACCTGTATAGGGAAATCAGTATTTGCAGGTAAATTTTGTAAAACGCCGGTTATTTTACAAATGTTCTTGTCTTTATACTTAATGGTTCTGCCAATGGCGTTATGCCAGTCTCCAAAATATTTTTCTGCTGTCTGCTGTGTAACAACTGCGGTATAAGGTTCAGCCAAAGCGGTTTTAGCGTCACCGGCCAGGAAAGGAAAATTAAATATTTCAAAAAAAGTGGGTTCTGCAAAAAATAAACCGCTCTCGTTAAATTTCTTTTCGGTGGGGCGGTTGCTTTCGTCCATCACTGTTACCTGGTCACCCTGGGCAGCGTGAATGGATGCCACCTTCTCCAGTTGCGGGAAATCAAGTTTTAGCTGTTCATCCGCAGGGTAGCAAATACCACCCGTATAGTCCACACCTTCAGGTCCATGAAACGCTGTGCCGATCCTGTAAATGCGATTTTTATTTAGGTGAAAATCGTCAAAGCTTGTTTCATATTGTATCACTAAAAAAATAAGCAGGCAGGCTGCTACCCCAACTGCAAGCCCCGTGATGTTTATAAAACCATACCCTTTATTGCGGCTTAAAGTTCTAAAAGCTGTTTTAAAATAATTTTTAAACATGGCAGATCATTTTTAGTTTTTAGTTATTGCAAAGGGCTACAGGTGGCATGTTTGCTTCTTATGAGTAGCATACCCACTGGTATTAAACTGGGGGCAACGCCTGTGCCAAGAGATAAACAATTGATAGAGAATATTTTAAGACCTTTACAGGCAATGATGATGTTCGATTTCGAACACTGGCTGCACGAAAGTGTTCATGTCGTGTATCTCCTAAAATAAAATATAGGCTTCCAGGGAGATGCAGGAATGGCTGGCGGGAGTGGTGTAATTATTTAGCCACACTTTCACCATAACAATTCATCTTCTCAGTCCACCCGCAAGCTCTTCACCGGGTTCATCAACGCTGCTTTTATTGATTGAAAGCCTACCGTTAATATCGCCATTAATAAAACAAGCACACCGGCAGCCGCAAACACCCAAAATGATATGCTAATGCGGTATGCAAAATTTTGCAGCCAGTTGTGCATTACATACCACACTACCGGCAAAGAAATAATAAACGCTATAAGTACCAGCTTTACAAACTCCTGCGAAAGTAAAATAAGAATGTTGGTAACATTGGCACCCAATACTTTGCGTATGCCAATTTCTTTGGTGCGTTGTATGGAGAGGAAAGATGCAATGCTGAATAACCCCGAGCAGGAGAGTAATATAGCAACCAGTGCGAAATATTCTATTATCCTGGCAAGGTTTTCTTTATCTGCATATTGCCTGTCAATATCCTTATCAAGAAAGCTGTATTCAAATACACGCTCAGGGAAAAACTTGTTCCAGGTATTTTTAATATACTCAATGGTTTCAGGCAAATGGTCTGACTGAACACTTACAGCAAACTCGCTAAACCTTGGCGCGTTTACATCCAGTATCAACGGCTGCATAGGTTGGTCAAGCGTTGCCAGGTTAAAATCTTTTATCACACCTATTATTTGCCCACGCTTACCATTACTTGCTTCACCGCGAATGATGGTTTTTCCTATAGCATCCTGCGGATTTTTCCAGTTAAAAGTGTGAAGTGCCGATTCATTGATTACAAATGCGCTTAAATGGTCGGTGCCGGTTGCTTTTGAAAAACCACGGCCGCTGACAACCGGAATATTTAATGCCTGTAAAAAATTATAGTCAACAGATATCCATGGTACAAATATGTTGCTGTTATCTGCAAAACCCTGTGGTATAACAAGACCGCTTACAATATTTTGGCCAGGCAATGCTGAAGCAGATGTTACAGCCTTAATTTTACTGTTACGCACCAGTTCAGTTGAAAAAGTATTCATGCGCTGGCGCATAGGCCCGTCAACACCATTGTTTATGGCTGGTGCATTGCTGCCAAATAATGGTACAATGATCATTTGCTCCTTTTGAAAGCCCAGCGGTTTGTTGCGCATATATTGCAATTGCTGGTAAATAACCGTTGCACCAATTATAAGCGCGGTTGATATGGCAAACTGCGCCACCAGCAATGCCTTGCGTACTGTGTTACGCTGCACACGTTCACCTGATTTGCCCTTTACCGATATAGCTGGTTTAAAACGGCTGATGAAAAACGCCGGGTATAAACCTGCACAAACACTGATCACAATAAAAATGCCTGTAAATAGTGCAACATTTTCAGCATGTAAAAGTAAATGCCATGACAGTTGTTTATTTGTAAGCTGGTTTAACAATGGCAACCCCAGGCAACACAATATAAAGGCCAATAAAAATGCAATAAGGCTTATCAACAATGTTTCGCCCAAAAACTGTGCTACCAGTTGCTGCTTGCTTGCGCCAAGCACTTTACGCATGCCTACTTCTCTTGTGCGGGAAACTGATTGCGCTACAGCAAGATTGATAAAATTTACGTTCGCAATAAATAAAATAAGCAAAGCTATACCTGCAAAAATGTATATATAAGTAATACTGCTGGTGCTTAGGTTATTCTGAACATCTGCTGCGTATAAGTGAATGTTTTTGAGTGGCTGAAGCGATGCAGAATTCATTTGGCGGTTACGGTCGTTGCCATATTTTTTTAGTAGTTCATTAAGCTGGCTGTTAACGCTTTGTATTTGCTGACCGGGTTTTAAAAGCACGTATGTATAAGATGCAGTAAACGTCCAGTTGCTCCTTATAAAATCAGCAGTGCCGGGGTTTTCAGCAGAAAACAATGTTTCAAGAGATATCAAAAAATCAAACTGAACATCTGAATTGAGGGGCATTTTTTTAACCACACCTGCTATCTGCAATAATTGCCGGTTTTCAAAAAGTAATGTTTTACCAACAACATTGGTACTGCCAAAGTATTTGGCGGCCATCTCGTCAGTAATAACAACTGTATTGGGTGCAGACAGTGCTGTATTGCCTCCATTACCATTTACAAACGGAATTGTAAAAATGTTGAACAAAGTACTGTCAGCAAAGTAAACTTGCTGCTCCTGGAACCTTGTTACATTTGCCGCGTTGCCCGCCTGCATTTCACCACTGCGCTGAAAAAGCCTTGCACTTGTTTGTATGCCACTGATCTTAGGTGTAAAAACTGGTGCAAACGGCAAGGGTGAAGTAGCCTCGCTAAAAACGGTGCCATCTGGTTGCTTGGTGGTCCAGTTAAGGCCGTATATGTTGTTTTTATTGGCGTTAAATGTATTAAAACTCAGCTCATCCTTTATAAACAATACTATAAGCATACAGCATGCCATACCTGTTGCAAGCCCAAGTATACTTATGATTGATGATGTTTTATCTTTCCAAAGTTTGCGGTATGCAATTTTGAAGTAATTTTTAAACATGGCTTGAACGGTTTAAATATTCTATGTGTTTGGTCAGCTAAGGTAATCACCAGGCTTTACAAAGCACTTCGCCTAATCAGTATTATAAGCCGTTTAACCATTTTGGGCCATGCAATTAAGAATCGCCCTGATTGAGGAGGGTTTAAAACTATTAAGCATATATGGAAATTATTCACGATTCACGATTGACGATTCACGTTCATCACTCCATCCTTAAACTCGTTACCGGGTTCATGCGGGCCGTTTTTATAGCCTGGTAACCAGTTGTAATAAGGGCGATACCAAATGCTATAGCGCCGGCCACCGCAAATACCCACCATTCAATATTTATGCGGTATGCAAAATCCTGCAACCATTTGTCCATTGCCCACCAGGCAGCGGGCGCGGCAATTATAAATGAAACCGCTACTAAAATCATAAATTCTTTCGATATTAATCCAATTATGCTTTGCACACTTGCACCCAATACTTTGCGCACGCCAATTTCTTTAGTGCGTTGTTCTGCTATAAATGCAGATAGCCCAAACAACCCCAGGCAGGCTATAAGAATTGCAAGCACAGAAAATATAAGCACAATTTTACCGGTGCACTGCTCATCCTTATACATGTCGTTAAATGAATCATCTAAAAACCTGTAACTATAAGGCATACCGGGCGCCATCGCCTTCCACTCGCTTTCAATTGCCTTCATTACACCGGGTAGATTTGCTGTATTTATTTTAAAACTTACAAGGCCGTTGCTATTGCCGGGAAGAAGGCAAAGCGGGCCTACGGTTTGTTTTAACGACTCGAAATTAAAATTTTTAACCACACCGATAATCTCGTGGTCTCCATTTGAAACAGAAGAAGTTTTATATAGTTTTTTTCCAATGGGGTCATCATAACCGAGTATTTTGGCGGTTGTTTCGTTGATGATAACCGCATTTGAATCTCCGCCAAAATCTTTTGAAAAATTCCTTCCCTTTATTAACTCCATGCCCATGGTTTTAATATAATCATAGTCTACGCGCCATAATTGCATATCAAAGCCATTCTTCACATCCATTGAAGGCGTTTTGGAAAAGATGTTTTCATTTCTTGAGGAAGACGATACCGGCAGAAAGCTGCTTATGGTACCACTTTGTACACCTGTTATTTTAGTAATGCCTGTTTTAAAAGCATTTATGTTATTATTTAATGCCCCAGCATTATTTACGATCAATATTTCGTTTTTATTAAAGCCAATATTTTTAGTTTGAATATAATGAAGTTGACTGTAAATAATAGTGGTACCTATAATTAATACAATGGATGCAAAAAATTGAAAAACTACCAGAACGCTTCTTAAACCACCACCACCTGTTTTAAATTTGCCTTTTAGCACTTCAATTGGCCTGAATGCTGAAAGAAAAAAAGCCGGGTAACTACCTGCCAGCAAGCCTACTGCAAAAGGCAGCGCAATTAGCAATGGTAATATAACTGGGGAAAAAAGGCTGCCCAACACCATGCTTTTGCCTGTAATATTATTAAATAGAGGCAATACAAGCCATGCAATACAAACGGCAATGATCATTGACAGTATAACCATTATTATTGATTCAGCCAGGAACTGCATGATAAGGTTTTTGCGGTGTGTACCAAGTGCCTTTCTTATACCCACTTCTTTGGCGCGCCTGGCAGAACGCGCAGTAGTAAGGTTCATGAAATTTATACATGCAATTAGTAAAATAAATAATGCTACCGCTGAAAATATATACACATACTGTATGTTACCAGGTGGTTGAAACTCGTTCTGCCTGTCGGAGTACAGGTGTATCTGTGTGAGAGGCGTTAATGAATATTCCAGTATATTGCCGCCACTTCTAAAATCGGCCATGCTTTTTATATGCATCAGCTCTTTGGCGGCGGGCAACACATATTTGTCCTCATATTGCGTAAAATTCTTTTCAAAGGCTTTATAATCTGTACCTTTTTTAAGAAGTAGGTATGTATGAAAATTGTGGTATATAAACGAGCCCCAACCGTAATCAACATTCTTCATGGAAAAGAAAAAATCAAAATTGAAATGGGCATTTTGCGGAACATCTTTAATAACAGCGGTGACCATATAAACAGTACGGGTATTGTCGTTTGTTTCAAGTGTTTTACCAACTGCATCGGTAGTGCCAAAATACTTCTTTGCAATTTTCTCAGTAATTACAACGGTGTTGGGTGCATTTAATGCTGTTTTGGTATTGCCTGCAATGGCGGGTAAAGTAAACACATTAAACAAGGTAGAATCAGCATGCGCTACATTGTACTCGGTAATATATTCGTTTCTTTTTTTTATAAGCTTGCTGCCGTTGGCATTATATATGCGCACGTAATCCTCCACCTCGGGATAGTCTTTTTTAAGAACGCCGCCCATCATATCACTTGTAAGCGGGTTGCTCTGGTCGGCGCCGCCAAATTTTATTCTCGCATTTATGCGGTAAATGCGGTCAGCCTTTTCATTGTATTTATCATAGCTAAGTTCATCAAGCACAAATAAGGCTATCAGTAAAAAACAGGCAAGCCCGATAGCGAGGCCTGTAATGTTAATAATGGAAAATGTTTTATTGTTTCGCAAATTCCGCAGGGCAATGCGCAGGTAGTTTTGTAGCATAAAAAATCCCCTAAATCCTCCACTGAACATATTGGTTTAGCGGGGACTGTTACAGCAAGTTAGTGTTTATATCCTGGTACTTTTTGTAAACTTCAACAAGCATGCTTGCTTTGCGTTCTTAAATTTAGGTACAGGTTATCGTAATAGCTTCATCCATAATGAATAAGGCTGAAGAAAAATTACGATATATAGCAATAAATATTTTTTGCTCTAAATTTCTTCACTAAACGAAGTAGGTGGAATTGTCTATTCAGTTCTTAAACTTTTTACAGGGTTGGCAAGAGCTGCCTTTACTGCCTGGAAACTTATGGTGGTAATAGCTATTACAAATGTTATTGCAGCTGCCAGGGCAAATACCCACCAGGCCAGGTCTGTTTGGTACGCATACCCTTCAAGAAATTTTGTAAGCCCATACCATGCCACCGGAAAAGCAATTACCGATGCAATAATTACAAGCAGCAAAAATTCTTTCGACAACATATTTACAATTTGTCCTATACCTGCGCCAAGTACTTTGCGTATTCCTATTTCTTTTACTTTGGTCTCTGCTGTGAAAGTTACCAGCCCAAATAACCCAAGGCACGATATAAGTATAGTAATTATAGCAAAGCAGTTAAACAGCTTTCCAATGCGTACATCGCTTTTATACATGGTATTAAATTCGTCATCCATAAAAGTATACTCAAAAGGGTAGTCGGTATTGTATTGCTTCCACATTTTCTCGGCCGCGGCCACCGCTTTGGGCACATCCTTGCCTGTTGTTCTTACGTACATTCTTGATCTCCAGTTGGGGAAATAGAACAATATCATTGGTTCTATCTTCGCATGCATGTTTTTAAAATGAAAATCTTTTACCACACCTGCAATAACACCTGCCCTGTCGTGAAAAGTAAAGCGTTTGCCAATGGGATCTTTAATACCCATTTCGGCAATTGCGGTTTCATTAAAAATATAATTGGCACTATCTGCTGGTGTGCCTGAAAAGCCTGAACCTGCGTCCAGTTTTAAATTGAGAACAGTTAAAAAATTTCTGTCAACGGGCATTTGGTTGATTATGAAAGATTGCCCGGGCTTTTTGCCATCCCAGTCAGCATCGCCGGTTGATGAACCAGTGTTTAGTATGTCGCCGCCCGAAGCAGTTACACCGGTTATGCCCGGCTGTTTCAGCAAGTCGGCTTTGGCTGCATCGTAATGGTCATTAATGTACCGCATGTTGAGGGTAAAAATATTTTCCTTATCAAAACCGAGGTCTTTCTGCCTTATGTATTGCAGTTGCCTGCTTATAACTATCGTGCTTACAATTAATATGATTGAGAAAGTGAACTGCACCACCACCAGCACTTTTCTAAAAGCGCCTTTGCTGCCAAGGCCGGATATTTTACCTTTTAATGCTTCCAGCGGCTTAAAAGACGAAAGCGTTATAGCTGGGTATATACCGGCCATTAAAAATGTAGCTAATAAAGTTACTCCGTATACAGCAAGCACCTGGGGGTCGTAAAAATGAAAAACAATTTCTTTACCCGCAATATCATTGTACAAGGGCATAACAGAATATATAAGCATTGTAGCCACAAGCAAGGCAATTACAAAAAGTACAAACGACTCTCCCAAAAACTGCCTGAAAAGATGATTTTTGGTAGCGCCAATAATTTTGCGCATGCTTATTTCTTTTGCACGCTTGGCAGCCCTTGCAGTTACAAGGTTTACATAATTTATACAGGCAATAAGCAATATTATAACTGCTACAATAAAAAACACGCGCACTATCGTCATGCCATCACTTTTGCCGTCAACACCGTACAGGTGTATTTTGCCAAGCGGGTTTACCAGGTACAGCATTGTTTTTGTAAACTCGCCACCCTGGTTGCGGCGGTGTATATCTGCTAATTTCTTCCCAACATTTACAGTGTTGGTGCCGGGTTTTAACTGCAGGTATGTTGAATAATTATAATTGCCCCAATCTTCGTTAAGGCTTTTCCAGTAACCTTTGCCATCATAGTTATGTTTCAGCAGGTTAAAGGAAAATAATATGTTGTACCTGATGGATGAATTGGCAGGCATATCCTTCATTACACCTGTTACGTGATACATGTTTTTGTCATCAGCCTTAAAGGCTTTACCAATGGGGTCAGCCGTTCCAAAAAACTTCGATGCGGTGCTTTCTGACAGTATTACTGAGTAGTCATCTGTAAAAGGGTTACGCTCATCTCCCTTTACCAACGGAAAAGTGAACATATCAAAAAAGGTAGAATCAACCTGGCCGCATTTTGTTTCAAAAAACTTTTTATTGTTATATTCAAAAAGAGACATGTTGTACACGTCATTAATACGGCAGGTGTTTTGCACTTCGGGCAACTCTTTTTTAGCGAATACTGCCAGCGGTGCAGATGTGCTGCCCCATATAATTTCTTTACCGTCCTGGTTAAACTTCGTGGCTACCCGGTAAATACCATCGCCGTTCTTATGAAAGCCATCAAAACTAATTTCATCCTTTACCCACAGCAACAGCAATATGCTGGCGGCAAGACTTACAGCAAGGCCGGTGATATTTATGATTGAATAAGTTTTGCTTTTACGCAGGTTGCGAAAAGTAAGACGGAAAAAGTTTGCAAACATATAACCTCCAGTTCCCCCAAAGCAGTACAGTTTAAGCCAACTACCTCTTTTAGGGCTTGTTTTATTTGTAATGAAATTTTATTAAACAGTTCAAACGATTCCATCTGCTGCTTAATATAAGCACTCTTATCTTCTTGCAGGTCTTCGCTCGGCCCTTTCCTCTTTGGG
Organism: Bacteroidota bacterium; assembly: GCA_013285915.1. Taxonomy (GTDB): domain Bacteria; phylum Bacteroidota; class Bacteroidia; order Chitinophagales; family Chitinophagaceae; genus JABDFW01. Next base: position 9,143 of record JABDGS010000066.1, on the reverse strand, counting down.
AGGAAAGGGGTAGGGGATAGGAGGCCGCTCTTACTCCGTTCTCAAACTCTTCACCGGGTTCATTATTGCAGCCCTTATTGCCTGGAAACTCGTAGTAGCCAGGGCTATACCCAGGGCTATACCGGCGGCCAGTGCAAATACCCACCATTGAATATTTATCCGGTACGCAAAATCGGTAAGCCACCTGCTCATACCCCACCAGGCAACGGGCGCAGCAACAACAAATGCTATTGCAACAAGTATCATAAAATCTTTCGACAACAGCTTTACAATAGTTGAAACATTTGCACCCAGTACTTTGCGTATGCCAATTTCTTTTGTGCGTTGCTCTGCAATAAATGTCGACAGTCCAAATAAACCTAAGCATGCTATGAGTATGGCAAGTACAGAGAATATCAATACGATTTTGCCAATACGTTGCTCGGCCTTATACATTTCATTAAAAGCATCATCCAAAAAGCGGTATTTAAACGGCATGCCGGGCGCTATGGCTTTCCATTTATTCTCAACCTGTTTTACAATATCCTCAGTGTTTGCTGAATTTACTTTAAAGCACGCAAAGCCGGTACTGCGCCTTAAAAACATGCCCAGTGGCCCTACATTTTGCTTTAATGATTCGAAGTTGAAGTTTTTAACCACACCTATTATGTTGTATTCTGTTGGGTGTTTTGGGTCCTGGCCAAGCTGGTATAACTTTTGGCCAATGGGGTCAGGGTAACCAAGTAACTGTGCAGTAGTTTCGTTAATAATAACTGCAGTTGAGTCGCTGCCGTATGCCTTTGAAAAATTTCTTCCCTTTGTCATTTGCATACCAAGGGTTGAAATATAGTCATAATCAATACGCCAGTTTTGCATATCAAGACCGGGGTCTTTTGGATCCATTACCGGGCGTTTTGAAAAAACATTATCGCTGCGCGATGATGAGGAAACAGGCAAGTAGCTGCTGAGCGTTGCACTTTTTACACCCGACATTTTTAGTACATCAAGCTTAAATGGAGTTAAGTTATTATCGAGGGAATAGGCATCGTCAACTATCAATACCTGGTCTTTATTAAAACCAATATTTCTTGTTTGTATATAATGTAACTGCTGGTAAATAACTATTGTGCCGATGATAAGCGCAATAGATGAAAAAAACTGGAACGTAACAAGTACACTTCTTAAACCACCGCTGCGTGTACCCAATTTTATTTTCCCTTTAAGCACTTCAATTGGCCTGAACGCAGAAAGAAAGAATGCAGGATAACTGCCCGCCAACAAGCCCACCACGAAAGGCAGAATGACTAACAAAGGCAGTATAACCGGCGAAAACAGGCTTTGAATTGTCATTTCTTTACCGGCAACGCTGTTAAATAACGGAAGCACCATGTATGCAATAGCAATGGCAATAATGGTTGAAATAAAAACCATCAATATTGATTCGGTAAGAAACTGAATTATCAATTCTTTTCGCTCGGTGCCCAATACTTTTCTTATGCCTACTTCTTTGGCGCGGCCTGCAGACCTTGCTGTGGTAAGGTTCATAAAATTTATACAGGCAATAAGCAAAATAAATAAGGCTACTGCCGAAAATATGTATACATACTGTATACTGCCTGCGGGTAAAAACTCAAACTGCCTGTCAGAATACAAGTGAATTTGTTTTAACGGAATAAGCGAGTATTCCATTTTATTGCCTGCCTTTTTAAAATCGGTCATGCTTTTTATATGCACAAATTGCTGTATTTCCGGTAATACATATTTGTCAATATATTGATCAAAATTCTTTTCAAAAACTTTGTAGTCGGTTCCCGGTTTAAGTAACAGGTATGTGTGAAAATTATGGCTGGTAAACTGGTTCCAGTTATAATCAACATTCTTCATGCTGAAAAAGAAATCAAACTTAAAATGCGAATTTCGCGGTACATCTTTAATAACGGCTGTTACTTTATATAGTGTTTTATCATTATCATTCGTTTCAAGTGTTTTACCAACTGCGTGAACAGTGCCAAAATATTTGTTGGCCATGGATTCGGTTATAACAACTGTATTGGGTGCATTTAAACCATTTTTTGTGTCACCTTCTATTGCAGGCAAACTGAATATTCTAAAAAATGTTGAGTCAACATGCACAACATTATACTCGTTAATATATTGGTTCTCTTTTTTAATAAGCTTGCTTCCGTTTGAATTATACATGCGCACATAATCTTCAACCTGCGGGTAATCTTTTTTAAGTACTTGCCCCATCGGGTCGGCTGTGAGCGGAAAATTAAGGTCCGACCCGCCAAAACGCAGTTGTGCGTTTATGCGGTAAATGCGGCCTGCCTTATCATTATATTTATCATAGCTAAGCTCATCCAATACAAAAAGCGCTATTAATAAAAAGCAAGCCAGGCCTGCCGCCAGGCCGGTAATATTAATGATGGAAAATACTTTGCTCTTACGCAAATTTCTCCAGGCCACTGTTAAATAATTTTTTAGCATAAATACCTCTTTTGCCCATCCGGGCGTTTTGCATGTTAAGAATTGTAATTGAACCTTTGTCCGAACTAGTTTTTAATTATAAGAAGCTCTTCAACCTTCGCAACACCTTTCCCCTAAAGGGGGAAAGGCCGGGAAAGGGGGCTCATCATTCCGTCCTCAAACTCTTCACAGGGTTGCTCAATGCCGCTTTAACTGATTGAAAACTTATTGTAGCAACAGCAATAATCAAAGCCACAAAGCCACCTGCTGCAAACATCCACCACGATAAATTAATTCGGTAAGCAAAATCCTGCAGCCATTTGGTCATGGCCCACCACGCAATTGGCGATGCAATAAGTATTGCGATCAATACAAGTTTTACAAAGTCTTTTGATAACAGCATGGTAATGTTTTGCACTGTTGCGCCCAGCACTTTTCTAATACCTATTTCTTTTGTTCTTTGTTCAGCAGTAAATGCAGCCAATGCAAATAAACCCAATGATGATATGATGATAACTACAATGGAAAAAATTAATATAAGCGACGATACTTTTTTATCAGCTTTGTACAGGTTGTTAAATGTATCATCCAAAAATGTGTAGTTAAATACATCGGCAGGCAGCATTTGTTTCCATACCGCCTCAACATTGTTAAGCGATGCGGTTATATTGCCGGGAGTTGTTTTAATATACAGGTTTGAGTACCAGTTTTGGTGAAATATAAGCAAGGGCCCTATTTTATCGTGCATGCTTTTATAATGAAAATCTTTTACAACGCCTATTATAATACCGGTATCACCATGCCCAACAAAACGCTGGCCAACCACAGGTTTGTGAATGTGTAATTCTTTTACTGCGGTTTCATTCAGAATAAAATTCCTGGCATCGCCCGGCAGATCACTGTTATACCAGCGGCCTTCTTTCATGTCAAGGCCAAATACTTTTTGAAAAGCAGCATCAACACACAGTTGTGATAAAGAAGGATTAAAATCTTTAGGCCTGCCATCCCAATCTGCACTGCCCGAACTATAGCTGGTAACGTTTACAATTGCCTGGTTAGCCATAGTAACACCTGCTATGCCGGGCCTTGAAGCTATTTGTTGCTTGAGCGTTTGAAGAAGCGATTTTTTCGCATCAGCACTCATACGCGTATGAGTATTATAAGGCACCTGCAACGAAATTATTTGAGAACGGTTATAGCCGGGGTTGGTGGTTTGCACATAATTAAGTTGTTTGAAAATAACTATAGTACCTATAATAAGCATTACCGATAAAGTGAACTGAAACACTACCAGCCCTTTGCGCAGCGTACCATCTTTTATACGTAATACATTAACGCCCCTGAAAATACTAAGCGGGTTAAAAGACGATAATAATGCCGCAGGGTAAAGGCTGTTTAGCACTGTGGCAAACAGTATTGTGCAGCCCAGTACCTGCCACATGCTTAACGATGTAAGTGAAAAAAGGAAATTTTTTTCTGTTAGCTGGTTGTAATAAGGCAGGCAAAATTTTATTAGCAAAAGTGTTACGCACAGTGATATAAGGCTTATTAAAACCGATTCAGTAACAAACTGTATAAACAATTGCCTCCGCTGTGCCCCGACAATTTTGCGTATGGTAATTTCCTTTACACGCAGGCTTGCCCGCGCAGTAGTAAGATTTACGTAATTAATGCAGGCTGTAACAATAAGCAATGCGGCCAGTATGCTGAAAATGTATACTGTTTTTTTATCCGCATGGGCCAGTGATGATGATTGCAGGCCTGTTTCAAAATGCATGGCTGGTAATGATTGCAGGCCCAATGTTATACTACTGTCTTTTTTAGTATCCTGCAAAATTCTTGTCATCTTTTTTTCAACAGATGATACATTGGCATTATCATGCAGGCGTAAAAAGGCAATAAAATTAAAATTGCCCCACTCTTCGCTGTTTTTGCGGCTGTTGCTGTCGCTCAGGTAGGCATCTACAGGCATCAGGACATCATACTGAAAGCTGGAATTTGATGGATTGTCTTTAACAACGCCTGCAACTGTGTAATTAACTGTATCAACCAGCATAACCTGCCCAATTGCATTATTATTTCCAAAATATTTTTTTGCTTTTGTTTCGGTTAGAATGACACTGAAAGGGTCTTTAAAAAATTGTGCGGGGCCGCCTTCTATAAAATCATAATGAAAAATATTAAACCAGCCTTTGTCAATATAAGCGCCATTTTTTTCATAAAACAGCTCGTTCTTGTATTTAAATGTAACGGGGTTGTATTGCGCCGGGTAAAGCATAGTAACGGCTTCAACATCAGGAATATTTTTTTCTAACAGCGAGGGCAATCGCATGGGCGATGTTTCCCACACCCATTTTTCATCTTTGCTTACCTGCAGCGTATCAGTAAGGCGATAAATACTTTGCGCATGCGGGTGATAGCTATCATAACTAACCTCGTTTTGTACCCAAAACAAAATTAGTACGGCAGCCGTCATACCTACTGACAGCCCAACAATATTTATTGAGCTTACACCCCTGTTTTTAAATATCGCGCGCAAAGCATGTTTAATATACATAGTGCCCTCCTTAACCCCTAAATCCCCTAAAGGGGACTTTAATGCAGGTTTAGTTTTATAGTTTACAAATAATAAGCTGTATGTTTCAATATGCCAATTCAACTGCTTTTCAAAAATCACTGTCATTCATTTCCGGTCAAATCTTCGTGCCCTGCCTCGCTTGGCCTTTCCCCAAAAAGGGTAAAGGGTGGAGATAGGGGGCACCCCTATTCCGTCCTCAAACTCTTAACCGGGTTGCTCAATGCAGCCTTTATTGCCTGGTAGCTTACGGTTAACAGCGCTACTATTACAGCCAGCAAAGCTGAACCTGCAAACACCCACCACTGCATAGGCGTGTGATATGTAAAGCCTTTAAGCCATACATCCATAAGATAGTAGGCAAGCGGTACCGCGATAACAATGGATATTAAAACCAGTTTTATAAAATCTTTTGAAAGCAACGCGGCAAGGCCGGTTACAGATGCGCCAAGCACTTTGCGCACACCAATTTCTTTAACCCTGTTCTCGGCCATATAAGTTGCCAGTCCAAACAAGCCTAAGCATGATATTACAACTGTAAGCCCTGAAAAAAGGCCAGCCAGTTGGCCGGTACGTTTTTGGTCGGCAAATTTTTGGTCGTATTCGTCATTCACAAAATGAAATTCAAATGGGTATTGCGGGTTATATTTCCTGAATATTTTTTCAACAGCATCAATATTAGCCTGGGTTTTGTTATGGCCGTTAAGCCTTATATGCATAGCATTAAAAAAGCCTTTGCTGCCTTCAATTACCATCGGGCGCATAGGCTCGTAAGGCGAGCGGATAATAAAATCTTTTATAACACCCACTACCTGCCATGTAATACCATCGTCCTTTATTATTTGCCCTATAGGCTCTTTAAAACCCATTATTTTTACAGCCGATTCGTTAAGCAGTATGCCGGTTGAATCTGAAGGATGCAACCTCAGATCAAGGTCCCTGCCTTTTGCTATTGTAACACCAGCGGTTTGGGCAAAGTTTTCATCCACGCAATAGCGGTCAAAATCAATTTTTGAGTTAGGGTCTTTACCCTGCCATTCAAAGCCCCAGCTATCGCTCCAGCCCTGTGTTATTGGAGAACTTGTTTTTGTAACAGCTACCGCTGTGCCTGAACCAAGCAGCTCATTTTTTACCACCTGGTAATTTTTTTCAAGATCACCCGTAAGCAAATGATAAATAAGGTTATCTTTTGCATAACCGGTTTCGCGGTCCTGCGCATATTTTATTTGTTGCTCAACTATAACAGTGCATATAATAAGCGTGATTGCAACAAAAAACTGAATAACTACTAAAACTTTGCGTGGTGCAACAAGGGCGTTTACTTTTTTAAATGCACCTTTAAGTACCATTACCGGCCTGAAGGATGACAGGTAAAATGCGGGGTAACTGCCTGCAAGTATGCCCGTAAATACTATAAATGCAATAAAGGCCAGCCAAAAATAAGCGTTACTGTAATCAATATAAAGCAGCTTGTTGGTTAAGGAGTTAAAGCCGGGTAACGATACCTGTACCAATGCAACAGCAATAACGCCTGCAATAAGCGCTATTAAAATGCTCTCTCCCAAAAACTGGCCAATTAAATATTGTTTTTGCGCACCCACAACTTTACGTATGCCTACTTCTTTTGCGCGCTTTTCGCTGCGGGCAGTGCTAAGGTTCATAAAATTTATACAGGCTATCAGCAAAATAAGCCCTGCAATTATGCCAAACAGCCTTACAGTTTCTATTTGGCCACCGGTAACTTTACCATTTTCAAATTTTGAGTAAAGCCTCCATTTGGTAGCAGGGTGTAAAAAAACTTCTATCTTCTCTGAATAATTTAAATGCTTTTCTGTGATGGTCTTTACTTTTTCATTAAAGCTTGCCACATTAGTATTTGGCTTTAGCAGCACCATAGTGTTTGGGCCGTTGTTATCCCAGTTATCGTCTGTCCAGCCCAGCTTTTTAGCATAGGTCATGGGTAGCAGGTATTCAAAATTAAACCGGGTATTATTGGGCAGGTCTTTTAGTACGGCTGTAACGGTAAAGTTGTCTTTGTTTTCTACGCTAACTATTTTACCCATAGGGTCGTCATTACCAAATAATTTTTTGGCAAGCTGTTGGGTAATGGCTATTGAACTAATGCCATACAGGCACGATCTTGCGTTGCCTTTTACAACCGGGAAAGTAAACATGCTTAAGAAAGATGAATCAACAAAATTGCCGTGTACCCTTAAGTGTTTATCGCCAACGGTAAACAAAAAGCTGTTGTATTGAACGGTTGATGTAGCTTCAATTTCCGGAAATTCAGCAGCAAGGCCACGCGCCATGGGGTAGGGCGTATTTTCCCAGCATTGCAGTTTGCCATCAAATATTGACCGGTTGTAGGCCATGTACAGCCTGTCTTTCTTTTCATGAAACTGGTCGTAACTAATTTCATTCTGCATCCATAATAAAATAAGCATGGCGCTTGCCATGCCTATTGCTAAACCAACGATATTTATAAGCGAAAAGCCTTTGTTGCGCCAAAGATTGCGAAATGCAATTTTCAAATAGTTTTTTAACATAGAAAGGCAATTTACGGTTTGTTAAGTAGTTTAATTATACATTTCCTTCTGCAGCAATTAACAAAATTTCCGCTAATTTATTTTATGCCCGGCGCTTAAATATTATTCCCTGCTCAAACTTTTTACAGGGTTAGCTAAAGCAGCTTTAATTGCCTGGTAACTAACCGTTAAAAGTGCAATAGCAATAGATAATAAACCGGCGCCTGCAAATACCCACCAATGCAGCGGGGTTTTATAAGTATAGCTGCTTAACCACGATGTCATAAACGAATATGCCAATGGCGCAGAAATAACAATAGCTACTATAACTAATTTTATAAAATCTTTTGAAAGCAGTGTTGTAATTGTTGCAATTGATGCCCCAAGCACTTTTCTTATGCCAATTTCTTTTATCCTGCTTTCAGCCATATATGTAGCAAGACCAAAAAGGCCCAGGCATGATATTATTATTGTAAGCCCTGCAAACAATGCGGCCAAAGTGCCGGTACGTTTTTCGTCGGCAAATTTTAACGCATATTCTGCATCTACAAATTTGTATTCAAAGGGGTATAGTGGATTATATTTTTTGAATATACCTGCCGCGAGCGCCAAATTTTTTTCAGTTGAATTATTGTTGTTGAGGCGAATATGCATTACATTAAAATAACCCTTGCTGCCTTCAACAATCATAGGGCGGGTAGTTTCGTAAGGTGACGTGAGTATAAAATCTTTCATTACACCTACTACATGCCAGTTAACGCTGCCACCATCTTTTAAAACCTGGCCAATTGGTTGCTTAAATCCCATTATTTTAACCGCTGATTCATTCAACAAAACTGCGGTTGAATCCGAAGGATGGTTTTTTAGATCAAAATCACGGCCGCCGGTTATTGTAACACCTGCCGTTTTTGTAAAATCTTCATCTACACAAAAACGGTCGAATACTATTTTTGAGTTTGGGTCTTTGCCCTGCCATTCAAAACCCCAGCTTTGGCTCCAGTCCTGTGTTATAGGCGAATTGGTTTTTGTTACCGCCGAGGCTGCACCTGAATTTAAAAGTTCATTCTTAACCAGTGCATAATTTTTATCAAGATCACCCGATAGCATGTGATAAATAAGGTTATCTTTTACATACCCTGAATTTCTCTCCCGGGCATATTTAATTTGCTGCTCAACAATTGCTGTGCAAATAATAAGTGTTATAGCTACAGAAAATTGTATTACAACCAATGTTTTACGCGGCGTAACCAGTGCATTAACTTTTTTAAATGTGCCCTTTAAAACACGCACCGGCTGAAAGGATGATAAATAGAATGCAGGGTAACTGCCCGCAAGTATGCCTGTTAGCAGTATAAAGCCAAAAGCTGTAAGCCAAAAATAGGTGCTTGTGTAGTTAACAAACAGGTTTTTGCCCGTAAGCAAATTAAAACCGGGTAAACTTAGTTGCACTAAACATAATGCAAACGCACCGGCAATAAGGGCTAGTATAATGCTCTCCCCTAAAAACTGCCCCACCAGGTATTTTTTTTGCGCACCCACCACCTTGCGTATGCCCACTTCTTTTGCACGTTTTTCACTGCGGGCTGTGCTAAGGTTCA
>JABDGS010000065.1 GCA_013285915.1 Bacteroidota bacterium | reverse complement strand
ATGTTAGGCAGCATATTGGGTAAGCCAGAAGTTGTGTTGGCGAGATTGATAACCTTTATGGGCCGGCCATTGTATTGAAGGTTGGGATAACTGCCGGGCAGGTACTTTATTATATCATCATCCAGGTTTATTTTTCCATCAAGCACTGCCTTTGCAAGCAACAGGCTTACAAAGGTTTTGGTTAATGAGCCTATCTCGTACACCGTGTTTTGCGTGGGTGTTTCATTAGTGGCTTTATCAACTGTTCCAAAGTTATAAAAGTATGTTTGCCCTGCATGGTAAATGCCTATTGAAAGGCCAGCAGCCCATGGCTTATTCACCTCTTCGGCGCCAAGCTTTGTTATTAGCTTATCCGCCTTTTGCGGGGCTTGCTGGCCTTTTACTAAAACTAAGAACACTAAACTAAAAACTGAACAACATATTAATTTATACATACAAACCCCCTGCCCCGTAAAAGCAAGGGGCTTATAGCGCAATTATTAATACTGTGCTAAACTGGTTATCTTGAGGAAAGGCGCAGGCTTATTTCGCCTTTCTTACATAAATATTGCCCTGCATATTTTTCATTAACATTTCGGGGCCACCGCCGTTTATTTTTCCATACACCCAATCTTCAATAGTTATGCGGTGCATGTGGTCTTCATTTGTTATTTGTGTTTTTGGCTGTGTTTTATCAATCGCCATGTCAAAATCAGAATATATTTCGCCCCTTTCTGATTTTAGTTTTAGGTTCTCCTTCGCATCGGCAGGCAGTGTAACATCAACATTACCATTAAGGGTTGTAAATGCCATGGCCGCTTTTGCATCTATTGATTTGAATGTTACTTTCACCTCGCCATTAACAGTGTTGGCCACAACTGAACCTGCAATATTGGTGCATGCAATTGAACCATTTACATTAATCACTTCCAGGGTGCCACTTACATTACTAATGTTTATATTACCGTTGTTTACAGTAGTTACCTTAAAGTCTGCTGTTGTTTGGGGGACTTTAACCACCACTGTTGCATTTCTTTTAGCAAAGCCTGATGTTATAGATACCGTATTGCTATTTTCAGTAGCTGTAAGGTCAAGGCCGTTGCCGCCGTTTATCCTGCGCATTCCGGTACCAGAGCCGCCATCGTCGTTTCTATGCGACTTAGCAGAGTCTGTTTCCACATCAATAACAATGTCTTTCCCTTCGTACCCCACAATTTTTATTGAGCCATCTAATAAATGCATTTCAAGTTTATACGATTTACCGGGATCGCTAAGGGGAACTGTTATTTGTTGCTGGGCGAAAAGTTTGCCCGTTAGCATGATAGATAAAATAAAAAATGCTGCAATTTTTATCGTTTTCATATTTGTTTTTTTACGATTGTTCTAAGATTGTTTTTTAATGTATACGTTACCGTTCAGGGTTTCAAATTTGAATGTTTTACCACCTGAACCTATTCTAATATCGCTGTCTTTATTTATTTTATACACAGTGCCTTCATCCGTTTTACGTTCTGTTTTGGTTATGCGTGCGGGCAATACCTGCACGTTATCAAAATCAGTGTAAAAACCACCATTCATGCTTTTAAACTCAAGGTCGGCGGACAGGCTTTGAGGATATGTTACCGATAATGTACCATTAAGTGTATAGTAACTTGAATTACCTGGAGGAACCGCTAAATAATTAACAGTAAGGTTGCCATTAATGGTGTGTGCATCGGTTGTGTTTTTGGCGTTTTTAATTGTTATGGGTCCGTTTACATTATGCGCACTTATTATGCCGGCAACATCCTGCACAGTTACATCGCCTTTGTTTACTGTAGACACGTGAATATTCATATTGTAGGGTACTTTTATAGTATACTCAAGTGTATAAGTATATTCAATACGCCGCCTGTCGTTCCACTCATAATCACGCCACTCATGTGGACGGCTGTCGTAAGGTTGGGCTATGTAAGCCCATATAGTATCACTTTGCTGATCAAAGGCTAACTCAAATTCCTGTTTGCCTATCTGCAGCCATTTATCTTCTTTGGCCGCTATGGTTTTATCTATTTCAAGTAACACTTTGTCCCCTGAATAGCCCTCTACTTTAATAAAGCCCTGCAGGTTGTAAACAGCCAGGGTTGTGGCTTCAGCAGCTTTTTGGGGTGTGAATTGTTTGCTTATGTGCTCTTTAAATTCAAGAGGTTGTGCCATTATAGCAGTTTGAGCGCAAAGCAGTGCCACTCCCGTCAACAGCGGGGTAAATAACGTTTTCATACATTGCCGTTTTAAATTAGTTGTGTAATAGTTTCCTGGATCTTTGACCGAACCATCATGTTCAGGTCTTTTTGTTTTAGTAGATTCTTAAATGGCTGCACGCTTCTTTTTTCCTGCAGCTTTAGCATAACATCTGCAAGGGCTGATTGCACAAGCGGTGAATCCTGTTCTTCGATGGATTGAATTAATCCTTCCCTTACAGCAGGGTCGTTCACGTAATGTGTTAACGCCTCTAATGTAACCAGCCTTACATTTGGGTTATCGTCGTTGTTAAGCGTTACAAACAGTGCGCTGATAATATTTTTATTCTCGCCTTTTATTTCGCTTGTAAAACTTACCCCCCGCATACGCTCAGATGCTGATGGGTTTTGCAGCAATGCAAGGGTTACTGTTTCCTTTAAATCATGCACCTGGGCAGACAGTTTATCAATTTGCGGTGTGGTGCCTGCTACAATGCCTTGTGCGGGGCGGTTTAGCAGTAAGCCAACGCTAACACCTGCAACAATTAAAATAATACTGTAGGCCATAGTAAATGCAGGCTGAAGCGTAAACAACTGCTTTAATTTTTCAATTAAACCTAATGATGTTAGCTTTCTTTCTGCAACCGCATCTTTATAGGTATCAAGCATAACATTAAACCGCATTTGCATATTACCTGAGGGTTCTGGTACAGGTATTTCCTCCATCAGGTTCCACATTTGCATGCTTGCTTCTAACTCAGCGCTGCAGTCTTCACAAGTAGCTAAATGTCTTTCCATAGCTGCACGTTCTGCAGGCATTAACTGGTCGTTCATGTACAAGGTTAACTGCGCTTTGTCGTTTTCACATTTCATACTGCTTAATTTTTTGTTTCTACCGTTTGATACATAGCTTTTAGCTGGTTAATGGCCCTGTGGATGCGCACTTTAACTGCGCCTTCGCTTACACCCAGTATTTCAGCTATTTCGGCATATTTCAATTCCTGGTAGCGGCTAAGTACCAATACCTCGCGGCTTTCATCATTTAAGCTATTGATAGCCTGCCGCAGCTGTTCAATTTCCATTTTCCTCTGCATCATTTCGTCAGCAACCATCCCGCCTGTAAGCTTGTCTGTGTATAACGATGCATCGTAATGGGATGCTTTATGTTTATTTTTTCTAAAAAAATCTTTAACAACGTTGCGCGCCAGGTGGTACATCCAGGTTTTAAACTCACCTTCACCGGTAAAAGTGTGCCGCCCCTTGAGCATGCGGTAAAAAACATCCTGCACCATATCTTCGCTCTGCTCCTGCCTGCCCGTCATATGAAAGAGAAACCCATACAACGGCCTGTTGTACCGCCTGAAAAGCAGTGACATCTTATCAAGGTCGCCGGATTTTACCCTTAACATCAGCGCGTTATCTGTTAATATGTCCAAGCAGGTTTTGCGTTATTTTTTTAGAATATGGTAATACAAACTTCGCTAAAATTAAAAGGTTACAGAAAAAGACCTTTTTTTTGAAGAAATTAGCGCGCTGGACTAAAAGCAAAAATTCGTGTGGAGGCTTAACAGGGACTTTTGCAGCCCGAACATATAAATATCAGCGGCGTCTCAGTTCATCTCCTGTTCGGGATGAATAAAATAAACGATAATATAAATGAAGACGAGCAGGTAAATGGTAAAGTTTAATAAATTATTCATCCTCTTCAGCAGCCTGTGCCTGCTTGTTTCCGTTGTGTGAATATTGCTAAACGAGTAGAACCAGAAAAATTTCATTATTGTGTCAACCACATTTCCTTTAAAAAAAACAAACCCGGCAGCAAACTTAGCCAAAACCAGTATGGCAGCAAATACCAACAGGTACAGAAGGTTTTGATACAGGAATAACACTAAATCATCCATTAAAAAAAAGGCTAAATGTGACACAGTGGAATTACAATATGCAAGCTACAATATTCACCGAAACAGAAAGAACATACACGTGTATATTAATAAATATTTAAACTGCGAAGTATATTAATTAATTTAAGTATATATAATTTTTTTACAAGTACTATTTTATCAAAACATTATTACCGGGAAATAACTGCCGGTTGTTTTTCCGGCAAGCCTATAGTAAACAGCGAGCCTTCACCAGGTTTGCCCCTGGCAGTTATAAAGCCATTATGCTTTTCTACAATTTTTTTGCATATTGACAGGCCTATCCCCGTTCCTTCAAATTCGTGGTATGCGTGCAGGCGTTTAAATACACCAAAAATTTCATCAGAATATTTTTCATCAAACCCAATGCCATTATCAGCAATACATATAGTGTAAAAAGTTGTGTTGCCGCCTAAAGGCCTGTTGTTAACAACAGAAAGCAGTTTAGTTTTTTCAGCATAAATGTTAATGGTTGGTGCGAGGTCTGATTTTCGAAATTTAAGTGAGTTACTTATTAAATTATAAAACAGTTGCCTTACCAGCCCGGGTATAACATTTATTACCGGCAGCTCGCCAACCGTTATTTGGGCATTTGTTTCTTTTATATTTATTTCAAAGTCACCAACAACCTCATTTACAATACTAACCAACGAAATGTCAGTGAAATCAGTTTCGCTAATATGGTGCCTTGAAAATTGCAGCAAATCATTAATAAACTGCTGCATTCTTTTACTGCTGTCTAATATCTTTTTTATGTACCTGCTTTCGTCTTCGTTTTTAATACCATCCTTCGCAAGCATGTCCCCAAAAATCATTATTTTTCTCAACGGCTCCTGCAGGTCGTGTGACGCAACAAAAGCAAACCTGTCAAGCTCTTCATTAACTGTCTTTAAATGGCTGTTATTTTTTACAAGCTGGTCGTTTAAAACTCTTATTTTTTCTTCTGATATCTTCCTGTCTTCTATTTCTTTCTGCAGCGCCGCGTTGGCGGCTATCAGCTGTCTCTCATGCTGCATTAGCTGGTTGTTTTTGCGGTATAGGTCAACAAAAACACCCACTTTAAGTTTTAACAGCTCGGGGTTTATCGGCTTATATATATAGTCAGCACCGCCTGTTTTATAGCCTTTAAAAATAAACTCGTCGTCATGGCTGTGTGCAGTTATAAAAATAATAGGGATGTTTTTTAGCTTGTCCCGTTCATAAATCAGGGCGGCAGTTTCGAAGCCGTTCATGCCAGGCATTTGCACATCCATTAATATTAGCGAAAAGTCGTGCTGTTGCAATAATATTTTTAACGCGGCACGCCCCGAGTTTGCTTTTATAATTGTATAGTCCTCCTGCTCCAATATTGTTTCTATTGAAATAAGGTTGTCTTCCCTGTCGTCAACTACCAATATTTTAATTTCTGCTGTTGCCTGCAACTGATTTTTTTAATGTTTTACAGAAGTCTATTTTTCGACCAACAATTTTTCAACCCTATATCACGTTTCGCTCCTAATGCATGATAAAGCTTCACTTACCCGGTTTTTATTTACCATAAACTGCAGTTTGCCAGGCAGCAGCCATGCCGGTTTAGCAAGACCCTACCCAATGTTATTATTATTTATACAACCAAATCCTCATTAATGACAATAGCTGGTCAATTTTCAAAGGTTTGGTAATATAATCAGATGCCCCTGCTTCAATACACTTCTCTCTATCCCCTTTCATTGCTTTTGCAGTTACCGCAATAATTGGCAAGGTACTGTTTTTGTGCTCCCTTCTTATTTTTTGCATGGTTTCATAACCGTCCATCTCCGGCATCATTATATCCATTAACACAATATCAATATCATTGTTCTCGCTCAAAATATTCATCGCCTCATTACCGCTCTCGGCTGTAATGGTGTTAATGTTGTATCGTTCAAATGCTGTGGTAAGCGCAAAAAGGTTACGCACATCATCATCTACCACAAGCACATTTTTGTGTGCAAGCACATCCTGTTTTGAACGCAGGTTTTCAATCAGCTTTCTTTTTTCAGGCAACAGGTGCTTGTGATCAATATGCAATTGCATAACGGTTTCTTCAAGCAAAAACTCCAGTGAATTAACGTCTTTCAGCAATACCCTATTTGCATATTGCTTTAATTTAGCTTTTTCTTTTGGAGAAAAGTCTTTGGCAGAATAAATAATGCTTGGCGTTAGCAAATGCTTGTTAAGTGAATTTATTTCCATAATAAACTCAAGGCCGCCAATATCCGGCAACATATAGTCAACCGTAATACAATCATAGTAATTATTGCGTATTAGTTCCAAGGCAGCACGACCCGATTCCGCAATTTCAATATCTATTATATCTCCGTTATCAAGCATTTTGGCGATTTGAGATGAATCCAGTTCATTATCTTCCACAACAAGCACCTTTTTTATCTTGCGCTTCTCGTGCTCAATAATATCCCTGAATAATACTGTAAGTGCCTCCGTTTTCAGCGGTTTTAAGTTGAAACTCCTGGCCCCTCGCTGCATTGCCAGCAACCTGTTCTCTTCTCCCGATATAAGGTGCACCGGGATGTGCCTGAAATTAATATCGTTCTTAAACAGGTCTAATATGCGCCAACCGCTTGCATCGGGCAGCTTCACGTCAAGGGTAACGGCTATTGGGTTATATTTATTGGTAAGTTCAAATACATCACCAAAACTGGTAGCAACCACTACTTTCAAATCCATTTCATGGGCCTTCTCAATCATTATTTTCCCAAACCTTATGTCGTCTTCTATAACCAGCACTACCCTGTCTGTTGCAATAACATTATTCCTGTCGTCCCCAATTTCATTGATTATCTCGTTTAGTGCATCAAGGTCTTTTGTGTCAGATACTTTAACTGTTGGTACCGACTGTAACACCTGGTCGCCGCTTGTTTCATATAACTTATATTCACTTGCTTTAAGGCTTGATTTACCGGCTTGTGGTTTTTCTTTTCTTAACGCCGAAGGAGTAGAATCAATAGGCAGGTACAAGGTAAAAGCGCTGCCTATACCAACTTCACTATCTAACTCAATAGAGCCGCCTAAAAGGTCCGCAAGGCCCATGCTTATTGACAAGCCTAAGCCAGTGCCGCCATACTTGCGGCTGGTTGAACCTTCAGCCTGCTGAAACGGTTCAAAAATGATATTCTGCTTGTCTTTTGATATACCAATACCAGTATCCCTTATTTCAAAGGCAACCACGCGTTTAGCATTATCAAGGCCAGGGTTATTACCACGTTTCCAATTCTGGTTGGCCTCGTAAATACGCAGCTTAACTTCACCTTTTTCGGTAAATTTAAATGCATTTGACAGCAGGTTCTTCAATATCTGGTTAAGTCTTTGAACGTCTGTTTCAAGGCTGCCCGGTAATTTTTCGTCAATATCAATACCGAACCGTAAATTCTTACTTTCTGACACATGCTTGAATGTTGTTTCAACAAAAGCAACAATATCATTAAAGCGAAGGTTAATGAAGTCGGTTGAGATGTACCCTGATTCAATTTTTGATAAGTCGAGAATGTCGTTGATCAATTGGATAAGGTCATCGCCGCAGCTATGGATGGTTTTTGCATAGCGAATTTGTTTTTCATTCAAATTGCCTTCATGATTTTCGTATAACTGCTGAGCAAGAATGAGCAGTGAGTTTAATGGCGTACGTAACTCATGGGACATATTTGCAAGAAACTCCGATTTGTATTTTGAGGTAAGCTGCAACTGTTCGGCCTTTTCCTCCAGTGATTTTCTTGCTTCTTCCACTTCTTTGTTCTTCCCTTCCACTTCTTCTTTTTGCTTAACAAGCAGATGCGCCTTATCCTGCAATTCTTCATTTGTTCTTCTCAACTCATCAGCCAGCGATTGCGATTGTTCCAACAGATCCTCAGTTCTTGAGTTTGCCTCGATGGTGTTTAACACTATGCCGATACTTTCCGTTAACTGGCTTAAGAAGTCAAGGTGTGTTTCACTAAAGGTATCGAAGCTTGCCAGTTCAATTACCGCCTTAATTTCTGTTTCAAACAGTACCGGTAATACAATCAGGTTTAAAGGAGACGCTTCACCCAAACCCGAACTTATTTTTACGTAGTTTTTTGGCACATTCGTTAACAATATTCTCTCTTTCTCTACCGCGCATTGGCCAACAAGGCCCTGGCCAAGCGCCAGTTCCCGGCTCATTTCCATTTCATCACCAAATGCATACGCAGCAAATAATTTTAATTTGGGGTTCTGCTGGTCTTCATCCTGCTCAAGTATGTAGAACATACCTTTTTGTGCATTAACCACCTGGGCCAGTTCTGACAAAATACGGCGTGTTACAGTATTCAAATCCTTTTGCCCCTGCAGCATTTGTGTAAACTTGGCGAGGTTTGATTTTAACCAGTCCTGTTCCTGGTTACGCAAAGTAGTTTCTTTAAGGTTTGTGATCATTTGGTTGATGGTATCCTTCAACTCTTCCACCTCACCTTTTGCCTCCACACGTATCATCTGCGTAAGGTCACCCTTAGTTACCGCCGATGCTACCGCTGAAATTGCACGCACCTGCGTGGTAAGGTTTTCAGCAAGCTGGTTAACGTTCTCTGTAAGGTTCTTCCATATACCTGATGCACCGGGCACACTTGCCTGGCCACCCAACCGGCCTTCAACACCCACCTCGCGGGCAACGGTTGTTACCTGGTCAGCAAACACTGCCAGGGTATCAATCATTTCGTTAATGGTCTCTGTTAATTGCGCAACCTCACCACGTGACACGATTGATAACTTTTGCTTTAAATTACCCGTTGCCACGGCAGTTACCACTTTTGCAATACCACGCACCTGGTTTGTAAGGTTTGATGCCATCATATTAACAGAGTCCGTCAAATCCTTCCAGGTACCAGCCACACCCTGCACCTCACTTTGTCCACCAAGCTTTCCTTCCGTACCCACTTCACGCGCCACACGCGTTACCTCAAACGCAAATGAGTTTAACTGGTCAACCATCGTATTGATGGTATTTTTTAAATCGAAGATTTCCCCTTTCACGTCGATGGTTACCTTTTTTGACAAGTCACCAGATGCCACCGCTTTGGTTACCTCCGCAATATTTCGCACCTGCGATGTAAGGTTACCTGTCATTTGGTTTACAGAGTCTGTCAAATCCTTCCAGGTACCTGCAACGCCCGGCACAAACGCCTGTCCACCCAATTTACCATCCGTACCCACTTCACGTGCCACACGCGTAACTTCTGATGCGAAGGCGCGCAACTGGTCAACCATCGTATTCAGCGTTTCTTTTAACTGCAATATTTCACCACGCACGTCCACCGTGATCTTACGGCTCATATCACCGTTTGCCACCGCAATGGCCACGTCTGCAATATTTCGCACCTGTGCGGTAAGGTTGCCTGCCATTTGGTTTACAGAGTCTGTCAAGTCCTTCCAGGTACCAGCCACACCTGGCACGTTTGCCTGGCCCCCGAGTTTACCTTCCGTACCAACTTCACGGGCAACACGCGTAACTTCCGATGCAAACGCGCGAAGCTGTTCCACCATGGTGTTGATGGTATTTTTTAATTCCAGAATTTCACCTTTTACATCCACCTCAATTTTACGGCTTAAGTCGCCATTTGCCACCGCAGTGGTAACTTCCGCAATGTTACGCACCTGTGATGTAAGGTTGGACGCCATGATGTTTACGGAGTCGGTCAAGTCTTTCCATAAACCCTCAACACCTGGTACGTCTGCCTGGCCACCCAATTTACCTTCTGAACCTACTTCACGTGCAACGCGGAACACTTCAGACCCGAAGGAGTTTAACTGGTCAACCATCGTATTGATGGTATTTTTTAGTTCAAGAATTTCGCCCTTCACGTCCACCGTAATTTTACGGCTTAAGTCGCCTTTTGCCACCGCCGTTGTTACCTCGGCTATATTACGCACCTGGGCTGTAAGGTTACTGCCCATCTGGTTTACAGATTCGGTCAAGTCTTTCCATGTACCACCCACACCCTGCACCTTTGCCTGGCCCCCCAGTTTACCTTCAGTACCTACTTCAAGCGCCACACGCGTAACTTCTGAAGCGAAGGAGTTTAACTGGTCAACCATTGTGTTAATGGTCTTCTTCAGCTCCAAAATTTCACCTTCTACGTTTACCGTGATCTTTTTACTCAGGTCACCGTTTGCCACAGCTGTTGTAACCTCGGCTATGTTGCGCACCTGGGCTGTAAGGTTACTGCCCATCTGGTTTACAGAGTCCGTCAAATCTTTCCAGGTACCACCCACGCCCTGCACTTTTGCCTGGCCACCCAGCTTACCTTCCGTACCTACTTCAAGCGCCACACGCGTAACTTCCGAAGCGAAGGAGTTCAACTGGTCAACCATTGTATTAATGGTGTTCTTTAACTCCAAAATTTCCCCCCTCACGTCCACCGTAATTTTACGGCTTAAGTCGCCTTTTGCCACTGCTGTGGTTACCTCGGCTATATTACGCACCTGGCCAGTAAGGTTACTGGCCATTTCATTTACGCTTTCTGTAAGGTCTTTCCAAACACCGCCCACCCCTTTTACCGTTGCCTGGCCACCTAATTTACCTTCACTACCCACCTCGCGCGCCACACGTGTAACTTCCGCGGAGAAAGAGTTTAGCTGGTCCACCATCGTATTGATGGTATTCTTCAGTTCCAAAATTTCACCTTTCACGTCCACCGTAATTTTACGGCTTAAATCACCCCTTGCCACCGCAGTGGTTACCTCGGCTATATTACGCACCTGGCCGGTAAGGTTACTGGCCATTTGGTTTACACTTTCCGTTAAGTCTTTCCATGTACCACCCACACCCTGCACTTTTGCCTGCCCACCAAGCTTACCTTCTGTACCCACTTCAAGCGCCACACGCGTAACTTCTGAGGAGAAGGAGTTTAGCTGGTCAACCATTACGTTAATGGTATTTTTAAGCTCCAAAATTTCACCCTGCACATCCACGGTAATTTTTTTACTCAAATCACCTTTTGCCACAGCGGTGGTAACTTCTGCAATATTTCTTACCTGCGCGGTAAGGTTACCAGCCATCTGGTTTACAGAATCGGTGAGATCTTTCCACACACCCGCCACACCTTTTACTTTTGCCTGCCCCCCAAGTTTACCTTCCGAGCCAACTTCACGTGCCACACGGGTAACTTCCATTGAGAATAAATTAAGCTGCTTCACCATGTCATTTACCTCGGTTGCTATACGGGCAAATTCGCCCTGCAATACGTGGTCCCCTATCTGCAAAGGCATCTCCTGCGACAGGTTACCTTTCGCCACAGAACTTATTACGTGGGCTATTTCAACAGTAGGGTGAACAAGGTCGGATATTAATGTATTTATGGATGAAACAGCCATGCTCCACGAACCACGTGCGGATGATGGCAACTGCACGCGGTGGTTAAGCTTACCCTGCATACCGATTGTGTTACGTGCAAGGGTTAACTCTTCAACAAGTGCCTCATTTATAGAGATAATCTCATTAAGAGTGTCGCAAATTTTACCATTTACGCCTATTTTGTCTACCGGCATCCGCACAGTAAAATTTCCGTTTTTTATTTCAGCGAGCACCTGTAGTAACTGCCGATTATCAAGGTCGTCCGGTGACAGATCTTGTTTTACCTTAAGCCTGCTTTTTATTGGTTTTTTCTTAATTAAGGTTACGGAAGTTGGAGTATTATCCTGAAATTCAGCAGCCCCGTGACCATTGGCGGTCGCATGTTTTTTGGTGTTCATGGAGTGAAAAATTAAATTAAGTAAACTTATACAAACAAAAGCTGAAAATGTTTATTGTAAAATAAAATTTAAAGTAAAAAAGATAAATTAACTTAGTAATCTTGTTAGTTTATGGCTATAATCTATTTAAAAAACGCAACAAATATTACACCAGTTTCAATTTTAATAGCAGAGGATGACATTGATGACCAGGAATTGCTGGCGCAGGCGCTGCAGTCGCTTAACCCCGACGTAAATGCGGCGTTTATTACCAATGGCAACGCCTTTAGGTTGCATCTTGAAAAACTGGAGGATGATTGCCTGCCAAAAGTTATTTTGCTGGATTATAATTTGCCCGAAATGAGCGGGGTTGAAATTCTTAAATTGCTGCGCGGTAATGCCAGGTATCGCCAAATACCAAAAATGATCTGGAGCACATCTAACAGTTCAATTTTTAAAAATCAATCTGTAGAATTTGGCGCTGTTGATTATTTTGTTAAACCCTCCGACTTTGATTCTTTTACAGTTATTGCTAAAAAGATTCTCGAATATGTGTGACAATCCCGGGTAATTTATGATTGTCAATTTTTAAATAGCCGAAACTTTAAGTGAATTCCTGTTCTTCCTGGTTCTGTCCAGGATCTTCTTTTTTACAGGTGCATAGTTGGCGGGGTTAACTACCGTCAGCCATTCTGATAACATTGATTTGGCAGACAATTTTGAATTCATATCACCTAACAGCCAATCCACATACGTAAGGTTAAAAGGCCATACCGTAGCATTGCGAAAAAGTGCTTTTACCCGGTAATTACCCCTCCATTCAATATGCTCTTTTACCTGGGCCAGCATGGCAGATTTTTCCGGGAGACCAATATTTCCTTCAAGGTATTCAGCCAGCCACAACGCGGCTATTTCAGAAGTAAGCGTACAAAAAAACGAACTATTGTAGCCGTTAAAGGCTAGCGCCGGTACATCAACAGGCAAAATGTTCCTGTACAAAAGGTAATTACCTGCTGCATCAGTAAATTTCTGTTTATAAGCATCGCTGAATAATGAGAGGCTTTGTGAAAAACCAGTACCGTAAATAACAGTATCAACCGGCAAAAATGTGTTATCAGAAAGATTTATACCATCTTTTTCAAAACTTTTTACTTCAGCCTTTACCGGCTGTATCTTTTTATTTATTACGAGGTTAAAAAAACCATCTGATTCAATGCTGAGTTCTCCAAATAATAATTCTTTTATAGATTGTTCAGGCATTAGCCCGGCCTTTTTTAAACGTTGCTGCCCCGCAAAAATACGTTGCATGGTGCCCAACAATAATTTGGGCATGCCAAGGGAATGGATAACATTTTCTGAACGGCTCCGGTACCTGAACTTGGTTAATGCCTCGCCAAAGCGGCTTAGCAGAATATATTTGTAATTAATGCCTTTTATTTTTTTGGGCACTTTCCATTTTGCCTCGCGATAAACTAAATGGGTTGTTTTTGCAACCGGCGCAATGGCAGCCGCGGTGTCGCATGCCGACTTTCCATATCCAATAACCGCAACGCGCTTACCTGCAAAATTATTTGTCTCCCGTACCTGTGTGGTATGCAGTATTAGGCCGCCGTTTTGGGTGAACAAATCCATACCGGGGGCCTGCGGTATAAACCTATCAGAAAAAGTGCCGTTACAAATAATAAGATAATCGCGTGAAAAAGTAAAAGGCTTGCCATTAGCGTGACCCCTCAACTGCCAGTAGTATTTTTTTGTTTCATCATCGTATGCATATACTGCTGCTTCAATGCAATGCCCTGTAAAAATATGAGGGTGCAGTTCAAATTTCGTGGCATAATCCTTTAAGTATTCAAGCACCTGGTTGGCAGTGGGGAATTCAGGATAAGATTTTGGCATCGGGAAGTCAGAGAAAAAGTAAGTATCCTTCGTATTCTGTGTTGTCATACCGGGATAATGGCGTGATGATGCCCATACCCCACCCAGCTCATTATCTTTTTCAAAAACTTCAACTTCATGTCCGTATTCAAGCAATGTTTTAGCAGTAACAAGGCCACTTATTCCTGCACCAATAATCGAGATCCTTTTTTTCATTCTTTAAGCAGATTAGGTGCAATAAAATTATGCCTGGTGAAACAACAATCGCAGCCGTTCATACAATTAATGGTATTTTTTAAAAAATACTCCAGAATTGCTTTTTTTCGACAAATATTTCTGCTTAATAGAGTTTGAGTTTTAGTTTTGAGTGCATGTAAGTGTAAGGGTGCTTGATGCTTGTGCATTGGCTTTATCTGTCACAATAATAGTTATGTCGTAGTTCCCGGCGGCAGTTGCATTACCCGAAATAATTTTTTTAGCCGGGTCAAAGTGAATCCAGGTTGGTAATGCACCACCATCGGCCAGTTGGGCTGTATAAACCAGCGTATTATTCCCATCATCGTCCACAAAAGTTTTCGCCGGTACCTGTATTGAAAATGTTTTGCCCACAGCAACAGACTGGTTTTTTAATGAATCATACACATACGGTTCAAAATTGGTATGCTTAAGGCTATCATATATACGGTCAAATCTAACCCAATAAACCGCGCAGTCTTTTTCATCATGTCCATAACAGTAGAACAAAAATTTCTTGTCTGCAGTAACATATTGCCCGTAGCGGTGAGAAACACCATTGTTTATATTTGCCCCAAGGCTTTTGGGGTTCGTCCATGTTTTATCAGGCTTGCGGTAGCTTATATACAATTCACAGTTATTGCTTTTATCTTCTTTTGCACTCAAAATAAGAAAAGATTCATCGCGCGCTACAAAAAAGTCGCCATTCCACCCGGGAGCATTAACCGGCACACCAAGGGTTTTTACTACAGTGTCTTTGCCTGTTATCGTTATCGTACTTACATCAACATTTCGCGGCCTTTGTTCCGCTCCAATGTATTGGTTGCTTGCCGTGTAAATAATGCCGCTGTTAACAGGCACACAATCATACATTATATAATCGGGGAAAAAAGCCTCGGGTTCGCTCCAACCGCCTGCAGTTCTGTGTGATTGAAAGCCCAGGCCACCGTGACCATTAAAATAAAGCGTTTTGCCGTCAACCGAAAATGTTGGCCCATTATAATGTTCGTTAACGGTAAAAGGTCCGTTCCATTTCCCGTTTTCATATTTAAAGTATTTTATTTTAAGGTATTCGTTATTCGCCCAACTTTTATTATAACAATAATATATTTCTTTACCATCAGCAGTAAAAGCTACCCGGCTGGCTGAAAAATAAGGTGTATCGGCAAGAATCCCAGGGGCGAATATTTCAGGTATACTTCCGGGTTGCTTTTGCCCAAGGTAAGCATCGGGGCTGTTCCAAAAATCAGCTTGTGCATGCAACTGGGTAGTAAAAGCTGAAATCAAAATACTAAGCAGTGAGAATATTTTTTTCATCATAATTAATTTGATGTTCCGCGGCAAAAATTACTTCATGCCGTGATGTGTGTTTAGATTTGAAAGTAGCAGTTTTTGTTACGGGCAATTTTCCGCTCATCACTTTCAACACAAAATCCCCCCTATTGGGTGAGGCAAAAAAGGTTGCAGGGAGCAAGGCAAAACAATTTTAGGTAATGCCTGATGTTTACAAAAAAAGAGGCTATTTGTTTTACCAAATAACCTCTTTGCTAACTTTATGCAGTTTTACTACTGTTTGTAATAATTTCTTTTGGCATCAAATATGGCGTCATCACGCTCCTTTTTAAACTCCCTTACCTGAGCTCGTTTTTCTTTGCCCGTAAGCGTATTATCCATTCTTACAGACTCAATTTTTTCAGCGTAATCGTTTCTTATACCAGCTATTTCCATATCAAGCTTGCTTGGCTGTGCGGGCACACCCTGGTAACCGTAATATGGATAACCATAATATGGACCGAAAGCACCGAATGAATAATAAGGACTATAATATCCGCCGCTAACTATTACCGTTCTTCCACCGTGATAAAAGCCATGCCCGCCATGGCCCTGCGCGTTTGCTGAAGCAATACCCAACGTTAATGCCAACACTACTGCTATTATTGCTTTTTTCATATTAAAAACTCCTTTACTCTTAAGACGGCAAATGGCCGCAAAAATTGCAGGGTATGTTCCATTTTAGCATAGCGATAACAGTGCAACGACAACCGCAATGCCCCGCAGTCAAAAAAAGTTATATTTTAACAGTGTTTTGGCAACCTGCAGCAAATAAAAGTTCAACACTTTTAAACTGGGGATCTATTTAAAAAAGCAACCCCGGTTTTATTAACATTAGTACGTAATTTGTCAGGCATAAAACCCAGTCCGGATATGGTTTATCGTTTGTTAATTGTTGTTATTTGTCTTTTGCTTTGTGCCTGCAGTTACGCGCAAATGAAAGATAGCATTAAAGTTTTTTTTATTTACGGCTCAAGGCCGGCACGTGGATATAAGCATATTGAGCCAAGCTGGTTTGGTGGCATACGGGGCGGACACGCAGCCATTCAAATTGGTGCAGACAAAGTGCTAAGTTTCCGGTCAACCAAATATCCCTGCCATATTTTTGGTAAAAGGAATAAAGAAAAATTGGCCTCAATTTATGAATACAAAACAGTTCATGGCGCATGGGAAACTTTTCCACCACATAATTATATTATAGACAGCATGAAACGCGCAGAGGTGGTGATACCCATTAATGCTGCCCAGCGGCGCAAGCTTGACAGCCTTGCAGCAGTTTACACAAATAGTACACCTTACGATTACGCCGTTTTTGGTATACGCTGTGCCTCTGCCACCCACGATGTGCTGCAGCAAATAGGTGTAGTTAAAATGCACAGGCATGGTAACTGGCTGCGGATTTTTACTGTACGCAGCCTGCGCAGAAGGCTTTTTAGACAAACTAATAAAAATGCAAATGCCGGATGGATGAAGCGCATTTATAAAGGTGGCAAAAGCCGGAAATGGGAGAAAGATTTTGTAATTTAGGTTGTGCCCCTGCTTTGATTTTCGCTATTTTATTACTGCAAATTCACCTCAGTAAACTCCGTTTGCCCATCTGCAGGCTTCATCACCTGCATATCAAGCTTAAAGTTATACAGCCGTTTACTTATCGTCCAGTGTATCATTGATTTTACATAATAGATGTTGCCAAATTTTACATCAAGCTTTACTGAGGATTCATCTTTAAACAGCCTGCTCTTAATTTCGTGTGTACCCTCTTTCAAAACCTTAAATATATAGCCATTTTTATTTTTTGCAAGGCACATAATACTTTCGTCAAAATACACCAGGTAGCTTCCAAGGGAATTGGTGAATTTTCCCGGCCTGTATATATACAGCACTGCATATTGAGATGTATCGCTAAAATGCTCTTTTTTCAAATCGGTGGGGCTGTTAACTCTTTCAAGCAGGCGGTTATTTGGTATAGTTACTTTTTGGTTGTACCAAATGGTATCAGTAAGCAAAGGCTGGTTTGTGTTTTTATCTGCATAGCTGGTAAAAATATAGTAATCGCCGGTCACTTTTTTTATATCGCAAACAAGTTTATGCTTACCGTAAAACTTAAGCATAGCATCAGGCATTTTTGTATTGCCTGATACATATTTTAGCGTGTATTCGCAATCTCCTTTCCATTCAAGCTGCCAAATGGTGCTGTCGCCGGTTGCGCCATTTTTCTCATTCAAATAATTTTCATCCCGTTGTTCAATATAATAATCATTGGTGGTTTTAGGATAATAGTAAAATATCCCTGTTTTAATATCCATGCAGGTTTGGGGCGGCTGGCTAACCAAATGCCCTGTTGGCCCTGCCGCAAAAATGAAGGCCATTGCAAAGAAAAAATAATATTTCATGTAAAAACTATTGACCGTAAAAATATTACAAAACAGCACTCCCTGCAGCTACCTTGCATTGTTAAAAGAAAATATCACTGGCCATGCAACAGCCAAACCTGTTTATAAGCCCACACGGCGGTGGCCCCGGGCAATATTAGCACAAAAGAAAAATGTGAAACAGTTTTATTTAATAATCATCAAAAAAAGTAACTTTTTGCGTATTGCAGCGTATAACTGCAAGCCAAACCTTTGTAGTATGAAAAAAGCAACCAGTGCACCGCTTTGCTTAGCTGTTATCTTTTTAGTATTGCCGCTAATTTATTTACAGGCCCAGCCTGCAATAAAGCAAGATTCATTCATTTACCGCATTGCCGGCCCGGATACTTTAAAAGCTTATGTTTTTAGCCCCGCACCCGGCAATAAACCCCGCCCGGCCATCTTGCTTTTTCATGGTGGCGCGTGGCGCCTTGGGGATGCTTCATGGACTTTTGACAGAGCAAAGGAATTTGCCGCTGATGGCATGGTGGCTGTTTCAATTGACTATCGGTTAGCTAACAACGGCCTGTCGCCTGTTGATGGAGTTGAAGATGCCTGCGCCGCCTTTGAATGGATAAGAAAACAAGCGGCGAAATTTAATATTAATACCCATAAAATAGTGGGGTATGGCGTTTCTGCCGGCGGCCACCTGGTGGCAGCAGCAGCTGTGTTGCCATTTGTTAAAGGCAAACAGGTAACTGCGAATGAAAGGCCCAGTGTATTGATGTTATACTCCCCTGCGCTTAATATGGCGCATGACGGTTATTTTGATGCATTGATGAAAGGCAAGGGCGACCCTGCCAGTTACTCACCTTCAGAATTTATAAATAATACATTACCGCCAACATTAATAATACAGGGGGAACAAGATAGTATTGTGTTTGCGGCAGATGCAAGGGCTTTTCGTGATAAAGCGCTAAAAGCGGGTGCAACATGCGAGTTGCACATATACCCGGGCGTAGGCCATTTGCTTACACGCAACATAAAGGTTCAGTATAAGGACTTTGATTCCGACCCCGCATTTGTTGCCGATGCCCGCAACAAAGAAGATAATTTTTTAAGGGCACTTGGCTATATCAGCAGGTAGTTGCGTCTTTTATATTTGATTTACCCCGGTTAACAGCCGGTTATTTAACTAATAACAGCAAACACCGCACACAGGCCCATGTCGTATAATTTTATTTGCATTAGCCGGTTATAATAGTTATATTGGTGCTAGCCGGCAATTGCCGTCATCAATGTGTTTCCCATTAGTCATAACTATAAATAAACAATTACTATGGCAACTTCATTAAGCCCCAATGCAGGTGCAGTACTGCTTAGCGCGGGCGCAATGCAGATAGTAAACATCGCATCAGCCTCAGGTATTTTCCATTACAACTGGAAGGATCGCGGTACAGCGCCACATGGATATATAAAGGGGATGGCGTTATGTTATGCAAGGGTATACAGCCATTTTAATACCTCTGATCCCGCAGCTATCGAGATGGCTAAAGCAAATACCGGGGATGACAATAGGGATGCCTTAAGCTGGTACAATGATATATTTGATGCGGCAGGCATGGATAATAGCCAGGATGGTGTTGATACACTACGCCATTTATTTGTGTTGCTTACTGGCCTTGGTATGCGCGAAAGTTCGGGAACCTATTGCGAAGGCCGTGATACCACGGCAACAAACGAAACCGCTGAAACTGCGGAAGCCGGGTTATTCCAGGCAAGTTATAATGCAAGGCATGCAAGTCCGCTAATGCAGCCAATCTTTTCACAGTATATGGCCAGCCCCAACGGCTTTTTATCGGTGTTCCAGGAGGGTGTAAGATGCAGCCCTGCCAACCTGGAAAATTTTGGCGCCGGCGATGGTGCGGATTACCAGCAGCTTTGTAAAACATGCCCTGCTTTTGCAGTTGAATTTGCTGCCGTAGGTTTGAGAAACATTCGCCAGCATTGGGGGCCTATTATTCGCAAACAGGCGGAGGTTAGACCCGAATGCGATGATATGTTCAGGCAAGTGCAAGACTCAGTTGATACCTTTGGACTTTCCCCTGATATTGCCTAACAATACTTACCTTTCTATTGAAACAACATGGCCCGGAAGTTTTCTGCATGCCATCTTTTATTATATTTACAACAAACCAATTCAGCATGCATCTCCCTAAAAAAGCTACGCCTGCAAAATGCGGGGCCTTCTCACTTTTGTTCGCAATAATGTTTTTCACATATCATCAGTCTCAATCACAAATAAACGGCACTTATGATTCTGCATTTGTTGGCGGACTTAAAAAAGAAGCGTTGACCATTGTTGGCGGTAAAGAAAAAATGGCGCAGGAAATGGTGGACATGGTTTTTAGTTTTGGTGAACTTGGCTTCCAGGAATTTGAAACATCAAAATACCTTACTGGTATTCTTGAAAAAAATGGCTTTACAGTTGAAAGAGGTGTTAGTGGCATACCTACGGCGTGGATGGCCAAATGGGGCAGCGGCAGCCCTGTAATTGCACTGGGCAGCGATATTGACTGTATACCTAAAGCATCGCAAAAACCTGGTGTTGTTTATAAAGACCCGATTGTTGAAGGTGCGCCCGGCCATGGCGAAGGCCACAACTCAGGGCAGGCTGTTATTATTATTGCAGCCATTGCAGTAAGAGATTTGATGATAAAAAACCATATACCAGGTACACTTGTTATATGGCCTGGCGTTGCTGAAGAATTATTGGGAAGCAAGGCATGGTATATTCGTGATGGTTACTTTAAAAATATCGATGCCTGTATATTTACACACGTTAGCGGCGGCTTTAGCGTTGGCTATGGCGACCCCGGTATGAATGGTTTGGTATCAGTAAAATTTTCATTTGACGGTGAGGCTGCACATGCTGCCAGCGCCCCCTGGCGTGGTAAAAGTGCACTGGATGCTGTAGAACTGATGGATATTGGCTGGAACTTTAAACGTGAGCATTTAAAGCCAACACAGCGCAGCCACTATGTTATTACCGATGGCGGCGACCAGCCTAATGTTGTGCCCAGCAAAGCAAGTGTATGGTATTATTTTAGAGAACGCACCTACGAGGATATACAAAGCATGTACGATGCGGGTATACAAATAGCAAAAGGTGCGGCTATGATGACCGGTACGCAAGTGCATTATCAAATATTAGGTACCGCGTGGCCCGGGCATTTTAACAAGCCACTCGCAGAGGCGATGTATACAAATATAAAAGCTGTTGGCATGCCGGCATGGAGTGATGCCGACCGCCAGTTAGCCGTTGCAGTACAGAAACTTGTAGATGCGCCAAAAATTGACGAAGAGGGCAAGCCAGTTGGTGGATTGAAGGATAAACCTGATACCCTGACAGGTTCCGTGCCTTTTTCATGGGGCGGCGGCTCCGATGATATTGCAGATATTTCGTGGAACGTGCCTACAATCGTTTTATGGTACCCCGCAAATGTGCCGGGTACTAAAGGCCACCATTGGGCCGATGCTATTGCGATGGCCACTCCACTTGCACATAAAGGTACACTGGCGGGCGCTAAAGCAACAGCGCTTACTTTAATTGATATGTTTACAAATCCAAAGCTTATTACTGCCGCTAAAGATTATTTTACCAATGTGCAAAATAAAGATGTGCATTACAAGCCATTTATTACAGCCAATGATCCGCCATCCATATTCCTTAACAAAGAAATTATGGAAAAATACAGGCCAGAAATGAAAAAGTATTATTACGATCCATCAAAGTATAAAACGTATTTGGATCAATTAGGCATCACCTACCCTACACTTGAAAAGAAATAGATTTGAGTAGCGGAAAATTTGTTGTTTCATGGAAATTACTTCTGTAAAATCGTTTCTTGACTATTACGACAAAATACGGGAGCGTACTAACCGCATTATAAAAATCATACCTGCTGATAAGCTTGATTGGGCATATATGGCGGGAAAATTTACCATTGGCGACCAGGTTAGGCATATTGCTGCAATAGAGCGTTATATGTTTGCTGAATCCATTTCGGGAAGAAAAATATGTTATAAGGGCTGCGGTAAAGACCTTGCAGACGGGTATGAAAATGTGGTTAGCTATTTTAATGAACTGCACCGGCAATCGCTGGAGATATTCAGCAGTTTGAAAGATGAAGATCTAAAAAACAAATGCATTGTGCCGACCGGCACCGAGATTACGATATGGAAGTGGCTTCGGGCCCTGGCCGAGCATGAAATACATCATAGGGCACAATTATATATCTATCTAAACCTGCTTGGCATACATACACCCCCCATGTTTGGTTTAACATCTGAGCAGGTGCAGGAAATAAGCGACAAACGGTAACAGTAAATGGCTTTTTATTTAAAACCGTGTTACTAATTTGCTTGCATAAACGCAAAAAAACACCCGCTGCCGCGGGTGTACGATAAAAATAAATCTATTCCTTTTTCTATGCTTCCTCTTCCGCTGATTGATAATTTACACCATTTTCAGCCACGCCGGTAAGTAATTGATCCGCCTCTTTCTCCTCGGCCAGTGTTTGCGCCAAAACATCGGCAATATCATCTTTTCCCAGCGTACGCGCCAATTGCTGTAAGCCGCCATAAGTAGAAATTTCATAGTGCTCAACTTTTTGCCCAGCAAGTATCAACCCTACGTCCCTTGTTGCTGTGCCTGCTTCGGTGTCTTCAATAATACCCTCTCCTTCTTTTGTGATACCTTCCATTGCATCACATTTTTTTGCCTGTGGCTTTTTACCCAGCATTTCAAAAACCCGCTCTAATCGTTCAACATGTCCTTTGGTCGTTTGCAGGTGATCTGTAAAAGCCTGCTTCAATTCCGCAGAAGTTGCAGCTTTGCTCATTTTGGGTAATGTTTTCACCAGGTGTTTCTCTGCCCAGTAGATGTCCTTCAATTCGTCGGCGAAAAAATCTTCCAGTGCTGAATCTTTAATACCCGTTTTATTTGGCTGCTTAGTCATTTGAGTGGCACTTTTAGCTGTGCCTGCCGCTGCATTGGTACTTTTTGCCGTTTGTTTTCCTGTAGATGTTTTTGTTGCCATAGATTAAATTTTAGTTGTTAATACTATTATTAGATGAATATCGTGCCACAGTGTAATTGCCTGATACCGAAACATCCTTACCGCCCATCTATAATTTTGCAAGCTGTTTATTTAGATATTACCTTTAAAGCTTTGTTTAAATTCAATATATACACACATGAGAAAGTTTAAGAGCACATCGCTGTTCTGTAGCTGTATTTTATCAGCGCTATTGACCACAGCACAAACGACTACTACAAATTTTGATCAGCACGAAGCATTTGCACCTTTATTTTACCCTGCGTATGGTGACGAAGTACGGGCTGCCGATGGCACACCGGGCCCAAAGTACTGGCAAAACAGGGCCGATTACAACATTGAAGCTTCACTGGATGACAGTATGCAAAGCCTTACCGGCAGTGTGATAATAACTTACACCAATAATAGCCCGCAGGCGTTATCATTTGTATGGTTGCAGGTTGACCAGAATATTTACAGCCTTAAATCAAGGTCTGTTGCCGCAACTGCAGTTAGCGGCGGTCGTTGGGCAAACCGCAACCAGTTTGACGGAGGTTACAATTTAAAATCTGTAACTGTAGTTCAGGATGGCAAAGAGCAGGCCGCCAGCTTTTCAGTAGTAGACACGCGTATGCAAATAAAACTTGCAACCCCCCTAAAACCACAGGGTGGCACAATACAGTTTAAAATATCGTATAGCTTTTTGATACCTGAATATGGCACCGACCGCCTTGGGAGGCTGAATACAAAGAATGGCTGGATATACGAGGTTGCGCAATGGTACCCGCGCATGTGTGTGTATGACAACGTGTATGGCTGGAACACGCTGCCTTATTTAGGCCAGGGTGAATTTTATTTAGAATATGGCAATATTGATTATAGCATAAATGCACCCGCAAACCATATAGTTGTAGGTAGTGGTGAATTACTTAACCCTAAAGAAGTGTTGACCAGTGAGCAATTGAAACGTTGGGAGGACGCCAAACAGAGTGATAAAACAATTGTATTACGCAGTGAAGCTGAAATTACTGACCCTGCAAGCCGCCCGGCTAAAGGCAGGCTTACCTGGAAATTCAGGTGTATTAACACACGCGACGTTGCCTGGGCATCATCAAAAGCATTTATCTGGGATGCAGCCCGTATGAACCTGCCCAGCGGCAAAAAAGCAATGGCAGAATCAGTTTACCCGGTTGAAAGTGCAGGGGATAGTGCCTGGAAGCGATCAACCGAATTTGTAAAGGGAGCTATTGAATATTACTCAAAATACCTTTTCGAGTTTAGTTATCCTTCAGCAACAAATGTTGCCGGGGTTGTTGGTGGCATGGAATATCCAGGGATTGTGTTTTGCGGTTACCGTGCATCAAAAGGCGGGTTGTGGGGCGTAACCTCGCATGAATTTGGCCACAACTGGTTTCCAATGATCGTCGGCAGTAACGAACGCAAATACCCCTGGATGGATGAAGGGTTTAATACCTTTATTAACAGTATGGCGGATAAGAATTTTAATAACGGTGAATTTAACGCCAAACAGCCACCTAACCGGCATGGTTTAGCGAGGGGCTATTATAATGACAGCGCTGAGGCTATTATGACGGTGCCTGATGTTACACAGCCACGTAACCTTGGCAACGTAGCGTATGGCAAACCGGGCCTTGGTTTGACACTTTTAAGGGAAAACATTTTAGGTGAAGGACGTTTTGACAGCGCCTTTAGCTATTACGTGCACCAATGGGCATTTAAGCACCCAACCCCTTACGATTTCTTTCATTGCATAGAAAATTATGCTGGCGAAACGTTAGATTGGTATTGGCGCGGATGGTTTTTAAATAACTGGAAAATTGACCTTGCCGTGCTTGATGTTGCTTACATACAACGC